>DASVNI010000104.1:0-4216 GCA_036383935.1 Gemmatimonadaceae bacterium
AACGTCTCGAAGAACCAGCTCGTGTGCGCGAGGTGCCACTTCGTCGGACTCACGTCGGCCATGGAGCTGACGACGAGGTCCTCCACCTCGAGCGAGTCGCACAGGGACTCCGTCGCGCCCCTGACGTCGGCGTAGCGGTCCGCGAGGGTCGGCGGGACTCGTCCCGGCGTCGCGTGACGCCGCGGTGTGTCCGAGTCGCCGGCGGATCGCTGGGTGCGCCGATCGGGCCGCGCGTTCTGTTGGAGGAGGCCCATGGGTGGAACGCTTGGGGTACGAGACGGTGCTGCTACGTGTGCCGCTACGTGTGACGAGCCCGGCAGCAGCGCTCAGCGACCGACAATCGCGAGGATGTTGCCGTCAGGATCCTTGAACCAGGCAGCTTTCAGGTCGCCGGCGACATGGATGTCGCCATGGCGTGCCATGTCCGGCATGTCGTAGTGCTCGAACGCCACGCCCTTCTCCTTGAGGAGGCTGACTTCGCGCTCCACGTCCCCGACTTCCCAGGTCGCCGCCGTGGCCTTGTTCGTCCCGGCAAATTGGGACTGATAGACCATCACGGTCGAGCCGCCGCTCTTGTAGCTCAGCATGCCCGGCTGTGCGTTCTGAGCGCGCTCCAGCCCCACCGTCTCGTCGTAGAACCTTCTCGCGACCTCGATGTCCTTCACAGGAATGGTAACCGTGGCGTCCTTGTCCTTCAGCATGATGCCTCCCGGTGCGTGGGACCGTGCGCGCTGCTTCGCCGATCGGCGAGAATGGCACGACATGGGGCGGGCTGCAGTACGCTGAACATTTCGTGCCATATTCGCGGATCACATGACGCCGACAGCTCATGCAGTCTCATCGCGACGGATTCTTGCCGCTTCGATTCTCGGATCCGGGGCGGTATTTCTCGAGAGCACGGTAGTGAACGTCGCCCTTCCGGCGGTGGGACGGACCTTTCACCTCGGCATCGACGGGCTGCAGTGGGTCGTGAACTCGTATCTGCTCACGCTCGGCTCCCTGATGCTGCTGGGCGGTGCGCTCGGCGATCGTTACAACCGTGTGACCGTGTTTCGCTTCGGCGCCGTCGCGTTCGGCATCACGTCAGCGCTGTGCGCTCTCGCTCCGAACATGGCGGTGCTCGCGCTCCTCCGGTTTCTCCAGGGCATCGCCGGTGCTCTGCTGGTGCCCAACTCACTGGCGCTGCTGGAGCAGGCGTTCCAGGGAGAGGAGCGGGGCGCCGCGATCGGAAAATGGTCAGCGGGATCCGCGGCGTCGACGGCGATCGGACCCCTGATCGGCGGCGCGATCGTGAGCGCCGCGACCTGGCGCTGGGTGTTCGCGCTGATCGTGCCATTCGCGGCGCTCGCCGTCGTACTGCTTCCGCGCGACGTGCCCCAGGAGCATCGCCAGCGTGAGGGAGCCGGCGTCGACTACGCCGGCGCCGCGCTCGTCACGCTCGGTCTGGGCAGCCTGGTGGGCGCGCTCATCGCGGGTCCGAAAGCAGGATTTGCGAGTGGGCTGGTGCTTTCCGGAATGATCGGCGGGGCGCTGCTGCTTGCCGCATTTGTCGCGCTCGAGCGCGCGGTTGGCGAGCCGTTGCTGCCCTTGCAAGTGTTCCGGTCGCGGCAGTTCACAGGAGCGAATGCCGCCACTTTTCTCATTTACGGCGCGCTCGCCGTGGTACTGTTTCTTCTCGTGATGGTGCTTCAGGACGTCGCGGGGTACAGCGCGCTGCAGGCGGGGAGCGCCCTACTGCCGGTGAACGTGCTGCTGTTCTTTCTCTCATCGCGCGCGGGGCGCCTCGCCGAGCGCGTCGGGCCGCGCGTACTGATGTCCGTCGGCGCGGTGACGGCAGGCATCGGTGTAGCGCTGTTCGCGCGCGTGCACGCCGGCGGCTCGTACGTGACCGACGTGCTGCCTGGCGCCGTCGTATTCGGCCTCGGAATGTCGGCGGTGGTCGCGCCGCTGACTGCGTCGGTGCTCGAGGCGCTCGGGCCATCGCGTGCGGGGCTCGCGTCCGGCATCAACAACGCCGTCGCGCGGCTCGCAGGGCTGATCGCGGTCGCGGCCATTCCACTGGCGGCAGGCCTCGGCGGACTCGATCAGCTGCAGGGCGCACCGCTCGAGGCGGGGTTCAGGCGCGCGATGTGGATCTGCGCGGCTCTCTGCTGCGTCGGCGGCGCCGTCTCCTGGCTCACGGTGCGCGGATCGCGACGATGATGCGGGCGCGACCGGCCACGCCGGCCGACGCCGCGTCATGGTGTCGGCCCTTTCTCTTTGTCGCCCTCCCGCACTCAACACTCGTCGGCTGGCGCGAGCCAGAAGCGCTCCGCTAGCCGCAGCCGCAGTCCGGCCCGCACCCGGTTCCACGTCGCGCCACCGCCGCGCGCCATGTCCGCCAACCGCGATGCGCGAGGTAGACCGCCGCGGCGAGCAGCAGTGCGAACACGAGTACCCGCTGCATCGCCGGCGTCATCGGCCCACTCCGAGCCCGAACGCCAGGCCAGCGCGATACACCGCGAACGCGAGACCGTACGCGAGCGCGAGCATGTACCCAAACTGCAGCGCCGCCCATGCAGCGCCGCGCAGGCCACCGCCCGTCTCGCGCAGCGTGATGGCCACCGTGCTCGTGCACATCAACGCGAACACGTAGAACACCATCAGGCCGACCGCCACGAGCGGCGTATACACCGGCGCTCCCGTCCGCGGGTCGCGCTCGGCGCGGAGTCGCTGCGCGAGGGATGTGTCGTCGCTCGCCGCGCTGTAGATCGTCCCCATCGTGGACACGAACACCTCGCGCGCCGCGAACGATGCGATCATCGAGACACCAATCTTCCAGTCGTAGCCAAGCGGACGCACCGCCGGCTCGATCACATGGCCAATCCGCCCGAGCGCCGACTGCGAGAGCTGCTGCTCGGCCGTCACCGGCGTGGCGCTCGAGGGCTGGGGGTAATGCGCGAGACCCCACAGCAGGATCGAGATCGCGAAGATCACCGTGCCCGCCCGCCGGAGGAAGAGCCGCACCCGCTGCCACACGGCTGCGAGCAGCACGCGTGCGCTCGGCAGCGAGTACGGCGGCAGCTCCATGATGAGCGCGCGCGTGTCGGAGCGGAGAAGGGTGCGCCGGAAGATCGACGCGACGATCAGTGCCGCCGCGGTGCCAAGGAGGTACATGCCGAGCATCGTGACGCCCTGGAGCCCGACGCCGCCGCCAAACGTGATGGCGGGGACGAACGCCGCGATGAGGAGCGTGTACACCGGCAGCCGCGCCGAGCAGCTCATGAGCGGCACGACCATGATCGTGGCGAGCCGCTCCTGGCGCTGCTGGATGGTGCGCGTCGCCATGATGCCGGGTACCGCGCACGCGTAGCCCGACACGAGCGGGATGAAGCTCCGCCCCTGCAACCCGAGCGGTCGCATGTACCGGTCCATGACGAACGCCGCGCGCGCCATGTACCCCGAGTCCTCGAGGATACCGATGAAGAGGAACAGGATCGCGATCTGCGGCAGGAACACGAGCACGCTCCCCACGCCGCCAAGCGCACCATCGACGAGCAGGCTGCGCAGGTCACCCGGTGGAATCACGGTGGTGATCGCCGCCCCAGCCAGGCCGATCGCCCACTGTATGCCCTGGGCGAGGGGCTTCGCCCCGGTGAACATCGCCTGAAACACGAGCAGCAGGACGGCGAGGAAGGCGAGCGTCCCCCAAACGCGATGCAGCAGTACCGCGTCCACTCGATCGCTGACGGTGCGGCGCACCACGGAGCGGCGCGCGACGCATCGCTCGGCAACGCCCGCGATCCAGGCGTAGCGTCGCTCGACGTCGAGATCGTCGCCGAGCCCGATGTGCGGGAGCGGGACGGGGAGCGAGGGCGCGCGGTTGATCACATGGCGCAGACGGTCGACGCCGTGACCGCGCGTGGCGGTGACGGGCACGACGACGACGCCGAGCTCGTGAATCAGCTCCGGCACGTCGATCCTCGTCCCCTCGGCGGCGACGCGATCCATTCGATTGAGGGCGATGACCGTGGGCCGGCCGAGCTCGAGGATCTGCGAGGCGAAGAACAGGTTTCGCTCGAGATTCACCGCGTCGACCACGACGACGATGAGGTCGACGGGAGGGACTCCGCGCGCGCGCCCGCGGATGATGTCGAGCGCGACGGCTTCGTCGGGCGATTGCGGCGTGATACCGTAGGTGCCGGGGAGATCGAGCATGGCGATCGGGACGTCATCG
>DASVNI010000105.1:0-3946 GCA_036383935.1 Gemmatimonadaceae bacterium
CCGGCGAGGACCGGGAAGAAGCGCACCGCCAATGGCGATGGCGCGGCGCCGAGCACGCCGGCCAGCGCGGTGCCGGCGCGGATGAGCACCGCGATCATCGGCGGGTGGTCGAAGTAGCCGCCGGCGAGGCGACGCGACCAGTCCCAGTAGTACGTCTCGTCGGGGAAGAGCGGCAGCCGGGCGGCGAACGCGAGCCGGACGAGCCAGGCAGCCACGATGACGACGACGGCAGCGCGCCACGCGCGCTCCTCGAAGTCGTCACGCGTCAACGCGACATCACTCACCCGGCGTGCGGCGACGCATCGCGGGCACTCGCGCGAGCATCGTCAGCGCCGCGACCCACGCGAACCAGACGATCCGCTCATCGAGGCTGAGCGAGCGGAACATCCCCCACGTCACGATCGGCACGGTGAACGGCACGAGCGCGGCGTCCTCCGAGCTCGCGATGTACCGCTCGACGACCTTCGTGGTCCCACGGCCGTTGTTGCGGAGCGTCGCGGAGATCGCTCGCGAGATTTCATCGGGGGCCGCGCCGCGCCATCCAGGAAGGAGCATCATCGTCCACCCCGAGGCGGCGTGGCCCCATCCGTGGTGATCGCTGCCGGAGACGAGCGCGATGTTCGTGCTGTCGGCGAGGTGTATGATGCGGGCGCGGTCGAGACGGCTCTGCGTCAACCCGCGCGGTGCGCCATCGACGACCTCGATCGCCCGCACACCGCGCGTCCCCGGTCCCTGCGCCGTCTGCACCTTCGACAGATCGTCGGGGATGGTCTGGATCAGCACCGGCTCGTTTCCGGTCACCAGGCTGGCAAGTCGCAGCGCGTCGTCATCGACGTCGCGGAGCGACGCGTCGAGGATGCCGCTGTACATGCGATCGGCGTCGAGCACGTTGACGTGCTGTCCCTTCCACACCGCCTCGATGGCGGGAAGCAGCACCGTCTTCTCACCAGCCTGCGTGGGGTTGTTGGCCCACCCTTCGCGCGCGCCTTCGAAGGTGCGGTGGTCGGTGATGTACGCGACGCCGAAGCCGGCCTTGTCATGCCAGCGCCGCACGTCCTCGGGGTCCCAGTTCCAGCGGCCGTCGTGCGAGTACTTGGTGTGGGCGTGGAAGTCGACGGAGAGGATGTTCGGCCCCGCGGTCTCGAGCGCGGCCATGGGGCGCGGGACGAGGAGCGCCACGGCATAGACGCCCGCCAGCACCGCGAGGGCGATCCCGACGCGCGCGGCGAGCCGCACGGCGCGGCGCCCCGGCGCGACAGCGAGATCGACTTTGCGGCGAGTCCACCACCACCAGAGCGCCCAGCCGAGCACCAGCGTGACGATCAGTGCGACATGCTGCCGGAGGCTGAGGAGGGTGATCGTGTCGAGCACGGCCGAGATCGGCGCGAGGAGCAGGTACCCGCCGGCGCGGCGCAGCGTCGCCTCGGCGACCGGCCCACCCGTGGCGGCGTCGCGGATCGGATCGACGGCGAAGGGCGCGCTCACGATGAGGAGCACGACGATCAGCAGCGGCAGCCAGGGAAGACGGCGTAGCCGGTCGAACCGGCGCGGAGAGGATTCGGCTCGGGGAGCGCGTGGCACCGGGCTACTCTTCGTGGAATGAAGTTCGCGGCGCGATTGGAATGCCGCGCCAAAACATAGCCGTTCGGCCGTGCCGCCGCACAGGCGTCGCGTGGTACCTTCATCGCTCGGTCGGGGAATTCATCGCTCCTCCCTCCGGCGCTTCGCGCCTCCGGTCGGAGTGCCGCACGTCGAGCATTCATGGCAAACCATCTGGCTAGCGAGACCAGCCCGTATCTGCTGCAGCACGCGCACAACCCGGTCGATTGGTGGCCGTGGGGCGAGGAGGCGCTGGCGAAGGCACGCGCGGAGGAGAGGCCGATCCTGCTCAGCATCGGCTACGCTGCCTGTCACTGGTGCCACGTCATGGAGCGCGAGTCGTTCGAGGACGAGGCGACGGCGGCGCAGATGAACGAACAATTCGTCTGCATCAAGGTGGACCGCGAGGAGCGGCCCGACCTCGACGGCATCTACATGCAGGCGACGCAGGCGATGACCGGCCAGGGCGGCTGGCCGATGACCGTGTTCCTCACCCCGCAGGGCGAGCCGTTCTATGCGGGGACGTATTTCCCCCCCGACGACCGCCACGGGATGCCGAGCTTCCGGCGCGTCCTCTCCGCGGTCGCGGACGCGTGGCAGAACCGGCGTGATCAGGTGGGGCGCACCACGGCATCGATGCGCGAGCTGTACGCCGCGAGCAGCGAGCGCACGCGCACGTCGGGCGCGCTCGACGAGACGCTGCTGACGCGCGCCATCACCACCCTCCGTACGCAGTTCGAGCCGCGGTTCGGCGGCTTCGGCGGCGCGCCGAAATTCCCGCCCACGATGACGCTCGACTTCGCGCTGCGGCAGTGGGCACGCACCGGCAACGCCGACGTGCTGCACATGGTACAGCACACGTTCAGGCGCATGGCGCGCGGCGGGATCTACGACCAGGTCGGCGGCGGCTTCGCGCGGTACAGCGTGGACGCGTACTGGCTGGTGCCGCACTTCGAGAAGATGCTGTACGACAACGCGCTGCTCGTCCGACTCGGCGCCGCGCTCTGGCAGGCGACGCGTGACGACGAGGTGCGCCGCGTCACCGAGGAGACACTCGGGTGGATCGCGCGGGAGATGACGTCGCCGGAGGGCGGCTTCTACTCGTCGCTCGACGCGGACAGCGAGGGGCACGAGGGCCGTTACTACGTGTGGGACGCGAGCGAGCTCGCGTCCCTGCTCGGCGAGGATGCCGCGCTGCTGAAGGTCTACTGGGGGGTCACCGCGGAAGGGAACTTCGAGGGACGCAACATCCTGTTCGTGCCGCACGACCCCGAGGCGGTGGCGCGGGCGCAGGGGGTGACGCCGCACGAGCTGCGCACGGCGGTGGCGCGCGCGCAGCGCATCCTCTACGAGGCGCGTGAGAAGCGCGTACGGCCCGGCCTCGACGACAAGATCCTCGCGGCGTGGAACGGCCTGATGCTGCGCGGCGTGGCCGAGGCGGCGCGCGCGTTCGGTGATTCAGAGCTGCGCGCGCTGGCCGAACGCAACGGCGAGTTCCTCTTCCGCGATCTCGTGCGCGACGGGGGGGGGGCGCGTCTTCCGGAGCTACAAGGCCGGTTCGGCGCGCATCGACGGCTTTCTCGAGGACTACGCCGCGATCGCGCTCGGCGCGCTGGCCGTGTACGAGCTGACCTTCGACCGCATCTGGCTCGAGCGCGCGCACCGGCTCGCCGACGAGATCCTCGCCCGCTTCTGGGACGACAATGCGCAGGCGCTGTTCGACACCGCATCGGACGCCGAGCAGCTCGTCACGCGGCCGCGCGACGTGACGGGCAACGCGACGCCGAGCGGAACGTCGCTGGCGATCGAGCTGCTGCTGAAGCTCGGCGATTTGCTGGCGATCGACGTGTACGCGCAGCGCGCGCGCTATCTCCTGGAGACCGTGGCGGAGCCGATGGCGCGCCATCCCACGGCGTTCGGCCACGCACTCGGCGCAGCCGACCTCGCGGTGCGCGGCGCGATCGAGGTGGCGATCGCGGGGGATCCGTCGGACGAGCGATTCCAATCGCTGGCGCGGGTCGTGGCGGAGCGGTATCTGCCGTCGCTCGTGCTCGCGGGAGGCTCGGCGGCGGAGGGAATCGCGGTGCTGGAGGGACGGGGCGGCGCCGAGCCGATGGCCTACGTGTGCCGATCGTACACGTGCGACGCGCCGACGAGCGAACCGAGCGCGCTCGCGGAGCAACTCGAGGCAATCGTCGCGCCGCCTACAGCTTCATCTCCCACGTCTCCGACGTGAGCGGCTTGCCGAAGGTGTCGTGGACTTCCTCACGGATCTTCGTGTAGCCGACGTCGGCGTAGATCTTCCGCGCCGTGGTCAGCTCGATGTGCGTCCAGAGGGAGATCGTGT
>DASVNI010000106.1:0-4583 GCA_036383935.1 Gemmatimonadaceae bacterium
CGGGATGACACCGCTTCGCGTCCCAGCGGTCAATAGTCGTAGATGTGCTCGACGTGGAATTGCCCATCAGCCCGCAGGAAATGCAGCACATCCAGTAGGTCACGCGCCTGGACACGCAGCAGCATTCGCGTCCGCGCCGGCTCGTCCGGCTGCCGATACGCCACCACGACCGACGTCCTTGCCGGCGTCTTCCACGCCGAGGGCGCCGTTCCGCTCACCGTGACCACCTCGGCCCCGTCGATCTCCGCGAGCCGCACGCGATCTGCATGGTCCGACAGCGCGAGCAGCGCATCGCGATACGGGTCGTAGCGCGGCACCGCGAGCAGTGTGTACCCGCGATCGAGCTGCCTCACCGCGCGGAACCCCGCGTGCGCCGAGTCGGGCGCGGCGAGTGAATCACTCCAGCCCACCGCGAGCGCATAGCGCGTCGCCTCGTCGGGCGTGTACCCCGCCGCCGTCCCCGCACCGATCAGCGACGCGTACGCCGCCTTGATGAGATACTCCGCGCTCAGCGCGAACCGCCGCTCCCACTTCCGGAAGAAGCCTGGCCCAGTCATCGGCACCTGCGTCCACAGCCCGCGGAACGCGTCCATGAACCCGAACTCGTACCACCCTTTCGTCGCGATCAGCTTCGCGTAGTCGCGCGACACCTGCGCCGCGTACTTGTCTTCCGCCGTGCCGCCCGGTGGCATGTTCCACTCACTCGCACGCCCAATGGCATTTTCGTACAACCCCTTCAGCCCATACTCGATCGCCGTGCTCGTGCCGATCACGCCGAGCATGACGTGCGTGCCCGCGTCGACATCGTAACGCTCCTTCGCCGCGCCGTAGCTGCCGAGGTACGAGCGCCAGAACGTCCCCACCGAGCCGACGTACGGGAACCCGCTCGGCTTCTTCCCCTGCTCGAGCCACCGCGCGTACGCTTCGCTCGAGTAGACCAGATCCCACTCCGGGTGCGTGAGGTACTCGCGCGCCTCGCTGCGCGCGTACTCCTTCATGCTGTCGAGCGGGATGCGCACCTCGGCGGGGACGTTCGCCGCGAGGTGCGACGCCGCCATCGGCGCGAACCCACCGTCGGCCTCCGGCTGGTAGAGGTCCCACAGCGCGTTGGTGAACTTCCCCGTCGGATCGACGCGCCGCTTCACGGCGAACAGCTCCTTCGAGTGCGGATAGGCCGCGGCGAACTGCGCGCGCGTCGCCACGGGCTGGTAGGGCAGGTAGTACCGCCCGCCGCTCGCGACCGCCGCGTCGATCAGCTCGCGCGTCCAGCGCCACACCTCGCGCTTCGACGCGGGATCGGTGCGCTGCTTGTAGTACAGCACGTAGGCGAACACCTCGTTCGGCGCCCACGCGAGATACGTCCCCGGATCGGGGAGCGCGTGGCGGATCGAGACGTTGACCGCGTTCACCTCGTGCGCCTGGAGGATCCGCCGCATCTTCGGCACGAACACGCCGATGCTGTCGACGGGGACGAAGTATTCCTGCAGCACGTACGTGTCGTGGGCGCGCGACTTCGGTTCCAGCTCGCTCACGTCGTAGCTCGCCTCGTAGTTGCGCCAGGTGACCGGGTTGCCGCGGAAGATCATCGGGTCGAGCCAGTGCTCGCGCATCCACTTGCCCTTCGGCCAGTCGCTGATCATCTCGTACGCCGTTCGGTGGTTCCACGCGTGCTGGTCCGCCGGCAGCATCCGGGCAGCCACGGTCACGGAGTCATTAGTCTTCCGATAGGAAACGAGGTGCACACTCTCGTACGCCGGCGGGTAGATGTCCGCGTTGTGGAAGATCACCGTCGAGTCGTCGCGCACGTTCTTGCGGAAGAACGTGAGGTAGTCGGCGACCGGCATCTTCTCGTCGTCGCGCCGCACGCGCGAGTTCTCCGCGACGTCCAGCGTGACGAGCGCCACGACGCCGAGCGCGCCGTAGCCGCCGACGGCGCCGTAGAAGAGGTCTGCGTTCTGCGTCGGGCTGGCGGTGACGACGCTGCCGTCGGCCAGCACCATCGTGATCTCCCGCACCGAGCGCACGAGCGGCCCCTGGCCGATGTAGCGACCGTGCGCGTTCACCGAGAGCGCGCCGCCGACGGTGAAGGTGTTGTACGTCTGCATGATCTTCACGGCCAGCCCGTGCTGATCGAGCACCTGCTGGAGCTCGCGCCAGCGCGTTCCGGACTTCACCGTGACCGTCCGCGCGGCCGTGTCGAGCGCGACGACGCCGTGGAAGTCGCGCATGTCGAGCTGCGTGCCGTCCGGCGTCGCCGTCTGCCCGCCCATGCTGTACCGCCCGCCCCCGATCGAGATCGGGCCCGGCGTCGCCTTCACCGCCGCGACGATGTCCTCGGTCGTGCGTGGCCTGACGACACGGTCCATCGTCACTGGATGGAGGCGCGTCACCTCGTCGATCCGCACGCTGGAGTCGGGCATCGCCGCGACGGAGACTTCGGGAGCGCGCACACACGAGATCCAGCTCACCACGACGCCGAACACCACCAGCCCGACCACGACGAGCGCGAGTCGCTTCCCAATGCGACCGATGCGCCGTAGGATCGTCGGACGCGAGGCCGGGACGGGGTCGTTGGCCTTCGAGCGTCGTTGCTTTCTCATGGAGCCAGGCAATGCCATCTGACAGAATGGTGCGGGTCGGAGCGTTCGTCTTCGCGATCTTCTTCGGCGTCGTCGTTGCGCTGGGGTACATCCCCGGGCTCAACTCGGCCGCGCATGTGCACCACCCGGGCATGGCGATGGAGCCCGGATCGCACACGCTGCTCGGTCTCTATACGATCAGCCTCCTGGACGACGTCACACATGGGCTGAGCGCGCTGCTGTTCCTGGTCGCGGCGCTGCACTCGGCGCGCGCCTCGCGCCTCGCGCTCACCGCCTTCGGCTGGTACTATGCCTACGACGCGACGATCTACCTCGTCACCGGCGTGTTGCAGGGAGACCCGCTGACGAAAAACGTCGGGCTGAACTTACCGCACGTCATCATCAGCAGCATCATGCTCTGGCTGGCGTATCGGGGGCGGGCGAACGTGGCCAGCGCGGTGGCGGTGCCGGCGTAGACGCGCATGCCAGTCAGCGACGGCTACCTCGCCTACATCCTCGATCAGCTCCGGCCGGTCGTTCCCGGCCTGCGTGCTCGCCGCATGTTCAGCGGGATCGGTCTCTACGCCGTGGATCTCTTCTTCGGCATCGTGCACGACGACGTCCTCTACCTCAAGGTGGACGACGCCACGCGCGGAGACTACGAGGCGCGCGGGATGCCGCCCTTCCGTCCGTTCGAGGTCCACGCGTCGATGAGCTACAGCCAGCTCCCTGAGGAGATCCTCGAGGAACGGGAGACGCTGCAACTGTGGACGGGTCGCTCGCTCGACGCCGCGCGTGCTGCGAAATCAAAGCGCGCAAGGAGGAAGGGGACGACGAAACGCCCCGTGACTGCAAGAGGGAAGGGGACGACGAAACGCCCCGCGAAGAAGCGCGCGTCGAAGAAGGCCGCAGCGAAGAAGTCGCCAGCCAGGAAGAGTGCAAAGAAGAAGAGTGCGAGGAAGCGGCGGCCCAGCTAGCGCGGGGTGGCGAGCTTCAGCCCGACGATCCCCGCCACGATCAGCGCGATACACAGCAGCCGCATCGCCGTCGCCGGCTCGCGAAAGAGCACGATGCCCAGTACCGCCGTGCCCACGGTGCCGATCCCGGTCCATATGGCGTACGCGGTGCCGAGCGGCAGCGTCCGCAGCGCCACGCCGAGGAGCCCCATGCTCCCGAGCAGCGACACGACCGTCGCGACGGTTGGCCAGAGCCGCGTGAAGCCGTCAGTGTACTTGAGCCCCACGGCCCAGCCGATCTCCAGCAGTCCGGCAACGAAAAGGACGACCCACGTCATCTCCGTCTCCACGGTAGATGTAGGGTCGTCCCTACGTGCTCGAATGACTGGAGGCCGTCCCCCAGCCGAGTTTGTACTCGAAATCTAACTCAGTGCGCGCAGCACGCCCTTCACCGCGCGCACTGCGCTCTCCAGCGCCGCTTCCACCGTACCGCCGGCGCTCTGGCTGGTCGCCTCGCCGGCCATGAACACGGTTCCCGCGGTCTGCCGCGCCAACGTGCGCGGCGCGCTCACGCCCCCGACGCCGACGTAGCTGTACGCGCCCCGCACGTGCACGTCCGTGCTCCAGTCGTGCCAGTGCATCGATTCGACGAGCTGCTCCGCCCGTGCGCGCTTCATCCCGAACGTGTGCGCGAGCTCGGCCAGCACCGTCTCTTCCACGCCGCCGCGCCGCGTCAGCTCCAGCGCCGGCGGGCCGCCGGTCCATGCGGTGAGCACCGGCGTCGTGAGTGGATGCTGCGTCCACCACACGGTGATGGGCCGCGTGGGGCAGTGCACGAAGCGCAGCTGCGGGTCGGTGCGCTCCCAGAACCGCTCGCGCACCACGACGGCGAGATGCAGCACGTGGCCCATCACGAGCAGCTTCGTCGCGCTGTCGATCGTCGGGATCGAGGGCGCGAAGGTCAGCGCGCCCTCCTGGAGGATCGGCAGTGGCACGGTGACGATCACCGAGCGGGCACGATGCTCCACGCCGTTCCCGTCGACCACCC
>DASVNI010000107.1:0-12635 GCA_036383935.1 Gemmatimonadaceae bacterium
GTCGCCGTGGCGTCGGTGAACTGCGCGTTGAAGGTGAAGCCGAGCTTCTCGAAGAAGTCGATCGAGCGCTGCAGATCGCTCACGGGGATGTTGACGAACAGCTTGCGCGGCGTGGCGGGCTTGGTGCCGACGTTGGTGAGCTTGGGGGCGGGGGCTTGAGTAGTGGACATGGAGGCTTGTTGACGGTTTTCGGTTGACGGTTATCGGTTCACGGTTCTCGGTGTGCGGTAGCGGCGATGCGAGGAGCGAGGTGTGACGTCGTTTCGCATCCCCGCATCCCCGCATCTCCTCATCCCCGCACGACGGCGCGAACGCGCGGGTCGCGGAGATAGAGGCTGCCCCAGATCAGGATCGAGACGTAGATCGGGAAGAGCACGTGGGTGAACAGCGGGTTGCCGAGCCGGAAGTGCGTGACGATCGCGCCGCCGAAGTAGCCGGTCCAGAGCACGGCACCGATCGGCGCGGTGCGCGGGATGAGATAGAGCACGAGGCAGACGACGGCGATGATGCCGATCACGAACACCTGCTGCGGCGTGAAGCCGAGCTGGGCGCTGCCTTCGACTGCAGCCTTCGCGCCGACGAGCTTGACGCCCGCATCGAGCGTCAGCAGGAGTGCGACGATCCCCGTCAGCACTCGGCCGGCGATCACGCTGCGGCGCGAGGGAACAGAGGGACGCGAGGAGGTCGTGGAGCGGGCGGGTTCGTACGACGTGGGGCGAAGCAGGGCGGCGGACATTGTGTGTTTCTCCGGTGAAGGTCGTCGCTGGTGTCTTCACAGGATTAGACCGGGACCACCTCGAAAACTCATCGGTCGCCGATAAGTCGTTGCCGTCGAGCGTCTTAGAAGGCTGTCATCCCGAGCGAGCGAAGCGCACCCAGCTCACCACACGCGGCGAGCTCCTCATATGATGGCCAGTTCGCCTGGTCACCCGACGGCAGGTCGATCGCCTTCATCTCCGACCGCGGCACGCAGAAGCGTCCCGAGGCCGGCCACCAACTCACCAACTCACCAACTCACCAACTCACCAACTCACAGCCGTCAGGGCTTCCACGCCGGAGGACGCGGAGCCTGGCGAAGAGATTTCTCCACTGGACCCTTGAAGGCTTTGGGGTCGTGGATGGATATGACGGGTGAGCCTGTGCGTGGAGCGCGACCCCGAAAGTCGTCCTCCGCGTTCTCCGCGATCCTCCGCGTTCTCCGCGTGAAACCGCGGCGCAGCGATTCCTGGCTGCAAAGTGCAGATCCCTCGACTCGCTCCGCTCGCTCGGGATGACGGCGGCGGTCAGCTCTCCAGTTGCATCGGCAACCCGAAGCGCGGGAAGAGCGTCTCGACGTCGAGATACGACGTCATCCCCGTGATCCGGTCGCCGTCGAGGTCGAGCATGATGAGCGCCCAGGGCCACTCGCCCATGCGCCGATACTGCGCGAACGCCGGCGTCCCGCCACATGCCTCCACCGGGATGAGCTTCGAGCCGCGACATCCGAGCCCGAAGCTGAGCAGCCAGGTCGTGATCGAGTCGTGGCCCTGCAGCCAGAGCTCGTACGGCGGCATCGACAGGGTCGCTTCCTCGTGGAGCAGCTTCGTCAGCGTCGCGACGTCGTACGCCTCGAAGGCAGCGACATACCGCGCGACGAGCTGCTGCTGCTCCTCGCTCAGCGCGCGCGGCACGACCGACGGATTGCGCGTGTCGAGCGTCGCGCGAGCGCGCTGCAGCGCGCTGTTCACCGCCGCCACGCTCATGTCGAGCGCCTCCGCCGTCTCGGCCGCCGACCAGTTGAGCACCTGCGTGAGCAGCAGCACCGCACGCTGACGCGGCGGCAGGTACTGCAGCGCGGCGACGAAGGCGAGACGGATGCTCTCCTTCAGGATCGCGCGCTCCTCCGGTGTGTGCGCGTCGTCGGCCGGCAGCGCGAGCCGGTCCGGGATCGGCTCGACCCACGTCTCGCGACTGCGCTGCGGCAACGACATGTCCGGTGCGACAGTGCCCGGCGTCTCCGACGCCTCGAGCGGACGGATGCGCGTTCGGTTCGTGCTGTTCAGCGCGTCGAGGCAGACGTTCGTGGCGATGCGGTAGAGCCACGTCTTGAGCGACGACTGCTCCTTGAACCGGTCGAGCGACTTCCACGCGCGCAGCATGGTGTCCTGCACCGCGTCCTCGGCGTCGAGGACGGAGCCGAGCATGCGGTAGCAGTGGCCAGTGAGCGCGGGGCGGTAGGTCTCGAGGAGGGCGGGAGACGTCATTCATGCACGCTGGCGACTCGCACGGCATCCGTCAACGTCGACGCGTCGTCAGTTGCGCCCGCTACTGCGTCCTCAGGCCTGATAGGCCGACGCGAGCGCGCCTCATCCGCGCCCTGTGTAGAAGCTCGGCCGTCCGCGGGCGTGCAGCACCAGATGCGCTACGAGCTCGATGCCGATGAACACGAAGCCGCCGAGCCACCACGCCGATGTCGGCAATGGCCTCGGCGCGCGGAGCACGATCGCCGTGAAGTGCATCCCGACCACCATCAGCGCACCCCCGACGAACCACAGCGCGATGCGCGCGAGTACGTGGGCCGCGCGAGACGCCGATAATCTCGGACGCACGACGTCGAGGTACGCAAGCTCCACGTAGTGACCGCCGAGCGAGGGCCACAACATCACCACGCTCGTGACCGGCCACCGCGCCAGTCCACCCCAGCGCGACGCGAGCGCCGCGCCGGCGATCGCCGCGATCCCGATAGTACGCGTCAGCGTGACGCGCAGTGGCTCCCGCTCGCCCGCCACGTCCGCGCTCCGCTACTTCGGCGCGAGGTAGTCCTGTGCCGCGACGATCTGCCAGCCCTGGTCGCCCTTCACCCAGGTGTCGGTGAAGCGATAGCGATGCGTGAAGGCGCCGCTCTTCCCCTTGCCGTTGACGATGAGCCATCCCGTCACCGCGGCGGCGTTCGGCGCGAACTCGTGCACGACCATCCCCTCGTTGTGCGCCGCGGTCACCCGATCGCTCCCCTCCGCCACCTCGTGAATCACGTCGGCTCGGCTCATGAGCTGATCGTTCTCCGTGTAGACGAACTTCGGCGCGAGCAGCTTCTCGAATAGCGCGCGGTCGCGCTTCACGAGTCCCGTCGTCCACTGGTTCTCGAGGCGAATGAGCTCGGCCGCCGTGGCGGTCTTCTGCTGGGCGACGAGCGGCGGAGCGGCGAGCGCGAGCAACAGCGTGGCGCAGGTGAGAAGTCGGCGCATGAGCGTGGTGGCGTGTGAGTGGGGAGGCACGCTGACGATGCGTTCGAAGGCCCGAGGGCGCTAGGGTACGCGGCGCGGCGCCTTCCACGCGGCGTACGCAATGTTGAGCGCGATCGCCGTCCCGCGCGGCCGCGACGTGACGCCGAACTCCCGCTCGACGCGCAGGGTAACGCGCGTCCTCCACTGCGGGATCGTGACGTTCCCCTCGGGTCCGAGCCCGAACACGCGCGTTCGACCACCGCGCAGCGTCGGCGGGATGTCCGCGCCTTCATCTGGCGTCACCTGCCAGAGGGCGTACCCCGCGAGCCCGATCAGCGCGACCTTCTTCACGGCGGCGCCCGCACCACCCTGGATCTGGAACATGTCGCCGCGCCGGATGTCGATGCCGCGCTTGCGAGTGTTCCGTTCGTAGCTGGCGAGCGCCGAGACGCGATGCGTTCTCGTGGAATCGGCGTACAACGCGCCACCGAGCGAGAGTTGATGCGTCCAGTATCCGCGGCCCGGGCCTGCACCGTTCCGCGGCTCGAAGTGACCGGTCGGTGCGTACACCACATATGCGGTCACGACGTCGAAGCGTCGCTCTCGCCACCCGAGCTTCACCGGTTGCACGAACATGTCGCTGAAGCCGTACCCATTGAGCGATGCCGCCGGCTCGTCGCTGCTCACGTGAATGCTCGCGACGGGAAATCCGGCAGCGAAGGTGAGGTATGGGGCTCCCTTCGGCTTCGACGTGTACGACACACCGAGCGCCGAGCCGGTCGCCTTCATGCTCAGCCCCTGGATCGGGACGACGTCGCCTTCGCGATTGCGAAGCTCGCTCGCGTCGTAGCGAAGCGTCTGACTGAGGATGGCGAGGCCTGGGGGCGGCTGTACGCCGGCATCGATCCCGGCGCTGCCGAGCAGCTTGTACCCGAGCTGTTGTGCCACGACTTTCCGCGGTGGGAACACGAATGTGGCGAGCACCACAGCCGCTAAACATGCAACCCGCTGGTGTCGATGCTTAGGGGACATATGTTCTGACGTCGCAGCCCAGACGGATATGTCCGGAGGCAAACACAACATGAGCGCAGTCGAGTGGAAGGTGGCGGTCGGCACGGAGACAACGACCGCCGTGTACGAACCCGGGGCGCGGCAGAGTACGGAGGTGCCGATCTTCGTCTGCGCGCACGGTGCGGGCGGCAGCATGATGGATCGCAGCATGCTCGCGACGGCGAACGCCTTCCGCGATCATGGCATCGGCATGGTGCGCTTCAACTTCCTATACAAGGAGCACGGCGGGAGTCGACCGGACTCGATGCCCCTCCTCATGGAGACGACGGCAGCCGTCGTCGCGCGTGTGCGCGACGAGCTCTACCCTGATCGTCTCGTGATCGGCGGACGATCGATGGGCGGGCGCGCCGCGTCCATGCTGGCGGCCGATGGCTTCACGGCAGATGGGCTGCTGTTGCTTGCCTATCCGCTGCATCCCGCGGGTCACCCCGAGAAGCTGCGCGACGCACATCTGTCGAAGATCCGCATGCCGGTGCTCGCGTTCAGCGGCACGCGCGACCCGCTGTGCACGCGAGAGCTGATGGAAGCCGCGTTGCAGAAGGTGTCGGCGCCGTGGGAGATGCAGTGGATCGAAGGAGCCGATCACAGCTTCCACGTGCTCAAGTCATCGGGGACGACCGACGCCGCGGTGATGGACGGCATCGCGACGACGAGCGCCGAGTGGCTCGCTCGACTGCCAAAGGTGTGAGCCATCGTCGGCTGACGTAGTTCGTCGCGCGGACTCGTTACGGCCCGCGCTTGGCCGTGTCCGCCGTGTTCCGGACGGTGCAGCTCGTGTCGGCCGGCGGGCGCGCGCAGAAGTCGCGAATTGCCAGCGCTTGCGCGTGCCCCGTGGTGATTCTCGTTGACGCGCATGCGACGAACAAAGCTGTGGATGCCACGATGGACAGCGTGGCGAGTGAGCGTGCAGCGGTGGGTGCCATCGAAAGACTCGCGTTCTCGTGCGGCCTGGCGCTGCGGACTGACGCGCCAGGGCGCCGCAAGTGTCGATCCAACCACTGGCCCGCAACTCCGGAACGCGCGTCGCCGTAGGGAGCACATCCTTCCTCGGTTACACCCGTCTCTCCGCCATTGCTTGACGGACACTTCCGTGATCTCACTCGCTGTCCCTCTGACGCTCCGCTCACCCTTCGCGACGCTTCCGCTCGTCGCGTCTTCGGCGCTGCTGCTCGGCGCGTGCACGAGCGTCCGCTCGGCGCAACCGAACGAGAGCGTGCCCGCGCCTCTGGTCGCCGCGCATCAGCACCTGATCAGTCCCGCGTTCACGAAGGTCATCGATCAACCCGAGCTGGACGGCGCCGCCCTGCTCCGGATGCTCGACGCCGCCGGCATCGAGCGTGGCGTCGCCCTGTCGATGGGCTACGCGCGGCATGCGGCGATCGTCGTCCATCTGCGATCACGGACCGGTACACCCTATGGCCGCGAGGACGCGCAGCTCTTCCTCGATCGCCTGCTCCCGCGCGCGCCAGACGTCGTCGTCCAGATCGCGCACCTCGCCGGCACGGCCGGGTTCCCCGACTACGCCGAGCAGGCGATGGACGTCTTCGCCAGCGCGATCGAGCGGAAGGATCCGCGAACGCGCAATCTCTACTTCGATCAAACGGCGGTCGCGACGTCGGAGTCGACGCCGGAGGAAGGCGCGCGCACGGCGCGGATGATTCGACGTGTGGGCCCTGAGCGTGTTTTTCTTCGGCTCCGACATGCCGGTGGGAGGCAATCCATTACCAGCGGAGTCGTGGGCGACCTTTCGCGCCAAGGTGCCGCTGACGTCCGCCGAGTTTCGCACGATCGCGCTGAACGAGCCGCCGTACGCGCGACATCGTTAGCTGGCGTCATCCCGAGCGAGTGCAGCGACCGAGCGATCGCCAACGGAAGGCGTTGGTAGTCTCGGCGCTGAGATCAAGAACGGAGGGACTGAGCGGATGCGGCGGATTGAGCGGATGCAGGAGCAACGGCAACCGCAACGGCAACCGCCACAGCAGCTGCAACGACAAGAGCAACGGCATTTTTGGGGTCCGCCGCGAGAGTCCCTCGTGGCGCACCCCAAAAAAGATCAGTTCGTGTGCTGGAATGTGAGTTGGTTGGCCCTCCGTTCTTGATGTCAGCCCCAACTGCTTACGCCTTGCAGACACCAAGGGGGATCACACTCCTTGAATGACGCTACCGTCCCGGAGCCTTCTTCAAGTAGTCTGACCACTTGCAGCCCACGCGGAGGCCGCGGAGGCACGCGGCGCCAATCCCGGCCGCGCTCAGGCCTCGGCGCGGAGCTCGAGCGCGTGAAAGATCGTGCGCACATCCGTTCGCCACTCACGCAGGACACTCGAGATCGCGAGCCCCTCGAGATCCGCGGCAATGCCAGCGTAGATGGCCAACGCGACAGGCCATCCCACTCGGCCGTACACCAGAAGGGCGAAGAAGGCGACGACGAGCGTGATCCCCCAGAGCTTCGAGGACCACATGTGGTAGCTCGCCTCGCGGCCGAACTTGAGAAAGTCAAACGCGTAGCGAGCGACTTCCAGTGTCCCGAGGGCGAGGAGCGCCGGCACGTACGGATGCAGGATGTCCGACCGGAGGTGCCACGCGGCGAAGAGGGCGGAGAGGTAGAAGACCGTGTCCGCGATGCTGTCCAATCGCCGCAGCGGCGCCGTCGCGACGCCGAGCCGACGCGCGATCACGCCGTCGAAGTAGTCGGAGAGAAACGCGAGCGTCAGACACACGGCGAAGGCAGCGGCGTTCGGCCAGACGAGTGCCATCAGCACGACGACGGGACCGAGCGCGGCGCGAAGGGCCGTCAGCGCAATGGGAGTTCGCGACGCGAAAGCTCGCACTTACTGTGGGACAGGCTCCCAGGAATGCAGGAGGGAGAAGGTGAACGGTTCCTCGACCAACTGCGGCACCGGTATCCCGCCGATGAGTGCGGGATGGAACTTCACCGTGCGCAGGAAGTCCATGACGGCTCGCGTGAACGATGGATGGCTCGACCGTACCAGGGTGACGGAACCCGGTCGCACACTTCCCGTCGGGTCGACGATGAAGCGGACGACGACCTCTCCCGACACGCTGATGCTCCGAAGCTCCTCTGGATACCGAAGCTGAACGACGCGGTGCGCAAAGGCGACCTTCTGTACCTCCTTCTCCGAGAATGCTTGTGCGCCACCCAGCTCCAGCACGGGCACGCGAAAGCGAACGGCGATCATCGTATCAGGCGTGGTCGCTTCCACACGCGCGCTGCTCGTCAGCCGCGTGGCGGGCGGACCGAACTCGAGGCGATACGCCCCGACTCCCTGGCCGCCAAACTGGAACAGCCCCCGCTCGTCGGTCGTGGTGCTGTCACGGGCCTGCGTCGTGTCGCCCTGCGCGAGATAGAAGAGCCGCACCTGATAGGAGCGCAGCGGCTGCGCCGTCATGGCTTCGACGACCTCTCCGCCGATGGCCTGTGCCGAGGCGCCACTCGCGGACATGAGCAGTGCTGCGAGTGTGATGGCGGGGATCGATCGGGAGGCACGCATGCCGGAGCGGTGGTGCGGAGGTGGGAAGGCGACGTCGATAATAGCTGCAGCAGCGTAGCCGAGCGCAAGACGCATCGCGCGATTGTCGCAGCGATGCGCAGCGTTGGCTGGTTGTTCTCCGTGTCCACGACCAGCTGCACTCCGCCGGCGTTCCGAATCGCGAGGCGCCCTTCCCCGCTGTCCCGAGTCGTCTGGGCGCGACAAGCAGCGCTGGTGACGAGGAGCAGCAGCAGGTGACAGCGCTCGATCGCTGCATTCGAAGATCACCGCACCGTGATGCGATATGTCTCGTGACAGGCGGTACACGATCCGCTGATGCGCGCGACACCCGCCAGTACCGTGTCCCTGAGCTCTCGTCCGTTGCGCGTGTGACGCACCGCAGCCGAGAGAGCATCGAAGCCGCCGTGCGTGCGTTCCGCCAGCTCCTTCCACTGCGTCGGCAGCATCGCTTCGAGCGCGGGATCGGCGGCGGCCGCGCTGCCCGCTGGAGCCAGCGCGGCGAGCACCGCCGTCGTGTCCTCACGCGCCGCGGCCGACAGCGCGCCTCCGATCGCGCCAAGCATCTCACGCATCTCGCGGAGCACCGCTTGCTGCCCATCGGCCGGGAGGGCGACGGGCGTCCGCGGGTCGTTGGTGGCTGGCGGAGCTGCCTTTTCCTCCACCTTCGGCACCGGCGTGGGCTCGCATGCGAGTGACGCCAGGAGCCCCGTGAGCGCGACGGCGGTGCACGCCAATCGCCCGTAGAAGGAGTGGTTCATAGAGACCTCCTGAGAGGAGCTAGCGGTGCCGCCGGTACTGCAATTCGACGACCCCGCTGCGCCCGGCGGTGGTGGAGATCAGGTCGAGCCGGTACGAGCTCGGGACGTCGTCGAACAGCCGCGTGCCATTGTCCGCGATATACGGATACATGCTCACGTGGAATTCGTCCATCAGGTCGAGCCGCATGAGCGACCGCCAGAGGCTGACGCCGCCCCAGACGATGATGTGGCCGTCGCCCCCCTGCCTGAGCGCCTCGATCTCTGCCGCCGTGTCACCAGCGGCGATGGTGGTGTTGGCCCAGTCGGCCGTCTTCAGGGTCCTGGAGAGGACCACCTTGCGCCCGGCATTCATGATGGCGCACCACGGGTGACTGGTGGCCTTCGGCAGGTTTGCGGAGATGCCCTCGTAGGCGACGCGACCCATGACGTGGGCGTGCGCGTTCCGGAGCAGATCGAGTGTCTGGTCGTCTCGGCTCGCGCCGCCGTGCGCGTCGAGCAGCTCGAAGCAGAACTTGTAGTACTCGGTGCCCTCGTCGGCGAGCAGGCCGTTGAGCGAGTAGTTGAACACCGGCGCGATCAGCTTCCGCATTGTTGGAGCTCCGTGTCTCGGGTCGTTTGGACTGCCGCCAGGCGCGCAAGCGTTGTGACGCGGCTCGCCCCTCGTCCGTTAGACACCCTCTCTCCGCGAAACTCATCGGTGCCCGAAAACGCGGCTCGACCCTCAGTATGACGTTCTATCCAGCGCGTCCAAACGCTCTACGAATGCGAGCAGCTCCTGCGTTGCCTCCGCAATCGACAACGAGGTCGTCTCGATGACCGGGAGCCCCAGCGCGTCTGCTTGTCCTCGCAGGTAGGCCGCCCAGCTGTCCATACGCGGCGTCGCCAATTCGGGTTGTTGCCTCGGTCCACGGAGCCGGGCCGCGCGAACTTCGGGCGAGCAGTCGAAGAGAACGACGTGCGGGTTCCACCCTGCTCCAGCACCGTGGGCGGTGAACACCGTGCTCGGACGTGTCTGCGCGTCGAGTACCGCAACGCGAATGCTCTCATCCAGTGCGGCAAGGCGGGCTAGCCACTGCTTGGTGGCCCACGCCTGCCACTGCTCGGGCCCTCCGTGATCGCGCTCCATCGCCTCGGGCGTCGGCACACCGATCGAATCGAAGTGGAAGCATTGCACGCCCGGACGCCCGAGCGCCGCCAGTGCCGAGACGGTAGCGGTCTTTCCGGCGCCGGACGCACCGGTGACGACGAGGATCGAAATAGGCACGAGCGAACCTGTGCTAATCTGGGCGGAAACCGCCATGGCTTCGGATGATATCGCGCATCATGTCGCGGTCTGGTTGGCGCGCCGTGTTTCACCAACCGAACACGGTCCCGTGCGGAACCGCCGTTCCCGTCGCACCATGCGGCCAGCTCGCGCGATCGAACGCGATTCCCGGGCGCGTCGAGCCGGCATCGCGAAAAGCGCTGTCGAGCGTGAGTGCCCCCGACGCGCGATCGATCTGCAGCATCCACATGCGACGCTCCGCCGTCGGCGCCGGCTCGTTGACGACGACGATGCGCGATCCGTCGGTCGCCAGCCAGTGCGGCCGCTGACGCTCGTCGAGCTCAACCGAGGAGACCATTCGTACATTCAACAAGTCGCGTACATCCAGTGAGAAGATGCGATGCGTGGCGGCGTTCGACTGGACCCAGTAGTTGCCGATCACCACCGGCAGCGCACACCCGCGCTGCGCCTCCTCATGCACCATCTCCAACCGCGGATCGGTGCCCTCGAGTCCAGTGACGCGATACAGGCGACACGCGACACTGCTCACGAGCACCGTGCGACCGTCCCGCAATACGCGTGGCTCGTTCGGGCCGTCGTTCCCCGGCAGCCTGATCGTCTTCAGGAGCGCGAGATCGGACAGCCGGTACACCTGCACCTGGTTTCCCGTGTGGTCGTGCGCGATCGATCCGCGCAGCGGATGCCACGTCGGAATGACCATGTACGTGAGCGCGACGACGACGCGGTCGAGCGACGGTACGACGGCAAGGCTGTACGGACGCAGCGTCGCCTGGTCCGCGGTCGAATCTTCAGCGGAGCGCGAGCGGACGACTCGCCCGCGTTCGTCGAGCTCGGCGATGCCCCCCGGGCCTTCGTTGTTCGGCCCGTGTGATTGGAACGTCGCCAGGATGTGGCCGTTCGGCAGCCGCGCGAAGCTGTGCAGAAAGGTCAGGCCGGCGAAGCCGTCGTACCGCTCCACCACCTTTGGATGCAGCGCGTCGCGCAGATCGAACAGGACCGTCCGATTACCCGCGAACCCATTCGCGAACATCATCCTGCTCGCGCCGAGCTCGTGCTCGGTGTGGTGCGGCCATAACCCTTTCTCGCCGATCGGTGTCGTGGCGACGATGGTACCGTACCGGTCGCCGTCGCGCGCGAGATCGATGACCGCGAGAAAGTCGCTGTCCTCGCGATCCTCGTCGCCGGCCCAGGCGAAGAGATATCGAGCCGGCGGACGCTCCGAGTGATCGAGCGCCGGCGGCGCATGCGTCGCACAGGCGGACGCGACGACGGCGACGAGCGCAAGCCGGAGGCAGCGCAGCATGGCGCGCTAGCTACCGTCTCGGCTCATACTGGAGCACCACCGCCCCCGAGCCGAACTCCGACCGGCTCACGAGCTTCAGGTCGACATACTTCGACAGCCCCGCGAACAGCGTCGGCCCGTGGCCCACGATCCTGGGGTGCACGATGAACTCGTACTCATCGATCAGCCCGAGCTCCGCCAGCGCCAGCGGAAGCTGCAGTCCTCCCGTGAGGATTCCCCTCCCAGGTTCCCGCTTGAGCTGCTGAACGGCCTGGCCCAGATCCCCGCGCACGAGCTCCGAGTTCCAATCGACTCGCTCCAGCGTGCTCGATACGACGTACTTCTTGGCCGCGTCGATCGTGCGGGCGAAGGGTTCCATCCATTCAGGCCTCGCTCCCGCCGGCGCCGGCCCGCGCCACGCTTCCTCCATCATCCCGTAGATCACGCGGCCGAAGAGGAGGGCATCGGCCCACTGTAGGTTCTCGACCGCGTGACGATGCAGCTCTTCGTCGGCGATGCCCACACGATGATCGCAGCATCCGTCCAACGTGACGTTGATGGAATACCGAAGGGGTCTCATGGCCGGGAAAGCTTACGGCCGAGCGCGCCTCGGTGATAGAGCGCACTCGGCATTGCTACGTGCCGGCGCGCCCGCGCCGGCCACCCGCTATGCCCCACGGCGTCCCCCCTTCGCCGACGTCCCGTGCGGCTTCACCGCCGGAGGCCGCGTCGGATTCGGCGCCTTGGAGAGCTTCGCCTCCGGCGCGACACCGTGTGGTGCCGTCATGCCTTTGTGCTTCGGAGAGAAGTCCGGGATCTGACGTTGGCTCTTGCGTCGCATGGAAACCTCTTGGGATTCAAGTGGCCATCAGCGAGCCCTCGTTCCTGCACGCATCGTACTCGGCGGTGCGGCGAGCGACCTACGAATCAGACAGCAGCTTCACCGCGTGCTCGGCGATCGCCTCCATCTGTCGCTCGCGCTCGCGCGCCCAGCGAGGCAGGCGAACCAGGTTGGCAGTGAACGAGAGCAGCCCCATTCCGCCGAACATGCCGACGATCGGCAGCGCCTTCATCGGGTGGCCGGCGGAAGCGACCACGGCGCCCATGACCACCGACATACCGCCCATCAGGGCCGAGAACCCGTTGAGGATCAGGGCGTCCTCCTTCCTGGTGCTGAGACGGAGCTGTTCGCCGTGCGCCGTCGGCTCGACGCAGATGTGCAGGCTGCCGACAGACCATTCGCGGATCCCGCCGGTGGTGGTCATCTGGCCTTGCGTCTCGAAGGTGGTCCTGAATTCGGATACCAGCCGCTCCCATTCCCGATCCGTCGGGGCGCGTGGAAGCGCGACGACGCGCGACACACCGACCGGCAGGCCGAAGGATCGCCGCACGGGCGCCGCCTTCCCGCGCGCGTCGAGGCTCGCCGCGGCGTGCGCGACGCGCGCGGGCTCGATCCCCGCCTCCTGGCCGATGCGCTGGAGCTCAGCAAGGGTCAGCCCCTCTGCATCGGCGGGGACCGACTGATCA
>DASVNI010000108.1:0-8661 GCA_036383935.1 Gemmatimonadaceae bacterium
CCAGATCTCCTTCTGCCCGCGCCCTGACTTGAGGTCGACGTGCGGCGCGAACGCGCGCTTCAGTACACGCGCCACATTCGTGTCCACCAGCTCGGCGCGACGTTCGTAGGCGAACGAGCTCACCGCCCCTGCCGTGTACGCACCGATCCCCGGCAGCGCGCGCAGCGCCTCGGGCTCGGCGGGGAGCGTGGCGGTCGCATCGCGCCCTCGATCGGTGACGTGACGCGCGAGTGCGTGAAGGTTTCGCGCTCGCGCGTAGTAGCCGAGTCCCGCCCACGCCTCCATGACGCGCTTCGGCCGCGCGCGCGCCACGTCGTGCAGCGTCGGGAAGGTCGTCAGGAACTCGTCGTAGTACGTCACCACGCGAGACACCTGCGTCTGCTGCAGCATCAGCTCGGAGACGAGGATGCGATAGGGATCGCGCGTTCGGCGCCACGGAAGGTCGCGACCGTTGGCGCGAAACCAGCGCCGCAGGAGCCGCCCGAACTCCCGCGCACTCGCCGGCTCGACCAGCGACGCGTCGGCGCCTCGAGGGGTGCGCGCCGTCACCGCGGCGTCCACGACGCAGTGGTCGTGAACAACCCGTCCACGAAACCGATGCGGTGGACCAGGAAGAGGCCGAAGCCGATGCTCGCGACGCCCGACGCGATCCGCAGCGCGCGGTTCATGGAGCCGAACTGCCGCAGCGCGAGCAGCGACGGCGCGGCGATCGAGATGGTGATCAGCATCATCCCCGCGATCGTTCCGGCGCCGAACACCGCGAGGTAGCCCACCGCCCACACCGGATCGGGGATCAACGCCACCTGCGGCAGCGTCGCCACCGCCGCCGATCCCGCCAGGCCGTGCACGAAGCCGATCGTCACCGGACGCGCCGTGCTCTCGGTGACCCGACGGTCGTTCCCCGCGAGCGTCAGCAGGCCGAGCACGATCAGCATCACCGCCACCGCCAGCTCGAGCGAGAGGCCGAGCCGCGCCGGAATGCCCGAGAGCTGCACCTTGAGCAGCACGATCGCTCCGCCGACGAGGAGGATCGTCGCCGTGTGGCCGATCCCCCAGAGCACGCCCGTACGCGCCGCGCGCGCCAGCGACCGCTGCTGCGCGACGATCGTCGTCACCGCCACCACGTGGTCGGGATCCGTCGCGTGCCGCATGCCGAGCACGAAGCCCAGCACCAGCACCGACAGCAGCGCGGTCAGCACCACAGTTCCTTCGTCGTTGGTTGAGACGTCACGACGGCCGCTCGCCCTGATCGTCGGCGGCGTGCGGCCGGTACATGATGACGTTCGCCCGCTCGAGCGTGATCAACCCGCCCCCGATCATGCCGTCGAGCTCCGGCAGGATGGCGTCGATGCGCTCGGCCGTCTCGATGCACTCGACGATGATCGGGAGATCCAGCGAGAGCACCTCGATGCGATCGGTGTGTACCGTCGAGCTGGCGCCGAAACCCATGATCCCGCGATAGACCGTCGCACCGGCGTAGTGTTTCGCACGCAGCAGCTCGACGATCGCCGCGTAGAGCGGCTTGCCGTGAAATTTGTCGCGCTCGCCGATGTGGACGCGCATCAACACGCGCTCGCCCTTCAGCCCGTGCATACGACCTCCACGTCGCCCGACAGGGCGACACTGGTGCTCATACCCGCTCCCGCAGCGCGATCACCTCGCGCGCCAGAGCGAACCCGCCGAAGGTGCCGGCGAGCGCCAGCAGCACGCTCGCGAGCGCGTACGTGCCGGCGCGGCCGAACTGACCGTCCTCCATCAGCGTCGCCGTCTCGTAGCTGTACGTCGAGAAGGTCGTGTAGCCGCCGCAGAATCCCGTGGTCAACAAGACGCGCAGCTCCACGCTCACGCTGGGCGTCGCGAGAGCGTAACGCATGATGAAACCCAGGATGATGCTGCCAGTGATGTTGATGAGCAGCGTTCCCCAGGGGAAACCGCTGCCCATACGATGCTGAACCGCCGTGGAGAGGTAGTAGCGCGATAACCCACCCACGGCGGCACCAATGGCGATTGCCCAGAACGTTTTCACTAGCTGACTGTGCGCGTTTTTCGCTTCAGGAAGTCCATCAGGATGAACTGGCCCAGCGTCATCGTCGTGGTGAAATATGCCTTACCGCGGCTGATCTCGCTCACCCGCTTCACGAAGTCCACCAACGCACGGTCGCGCGCCAGCATGAAGGTGTTGATCATGATCCCGGACTTCCGGCATGACGCGACTTCCTGCAGCGTCTTCTCGATTACTGTGACATCGAGCCCAAATGAATTCTTGTAGATCTGGCCGTCCGGCATCGTCAACGCGCTCGGCTTGCCATCGGTGATCATGATGATCTGGCGCATGTCCTTCTTCTGCGCCAACAGGAGCCGGCGCGCGAGCTTGAGCCCTTCCGCCGTGTTCGTGTGGTACGGCCCAACCTGGGCGCCCGCCAGCGTAGCGAGCGGAATCTCCTCCGCGCTGTCGTGGAAGAGGATCACCTTGAGCGAGTCCCCCGGAAATTGAGTTCTGATCAGGTGAGTCAGTGCCAGGGCTACCTTCTTCGCCGGCGTGAACCGGTCCTCACCGTACAGGATCATCGAGTGCGAGCAGTCGAGCATCAGGACGGTGGCGCAGCTCGAGCGATATTCCGCCTGCCGCACCATCAGGTCGCTGTAGTCCAGGTCCATGGGGACGCTGATGTCCCCGTTGCGGATCATGGAGTTCTTCAGCGTCTCGTTGACGTCGATGTTCAGCACGTCCCCGAACTCGTACTGCTTGCTCCAGCCGTCCGCCTCGATCCCCGTCGCGAGGTACGGCGTATCGTGGCTCCCGAAGCTGGACTTGCCGAGTGAGCCGAGCAGCCCGCGCAGCGTCTTGTAGCCGAGGAAGTCGATCCCCTTCTCGGTCAGGTTGAAGTTCACGTCGCGCGCCGCGGCCTGCGCGATCGAGCCTTTCCCCTCCACCGGCTGGTGCGAGCCCGGCATCTGCGGCGGCGCGTCGAGGTTCAGGTAGCCCTCGTCGATGAGCCGTTGCACGAGATCGTCGAGCAGCTTGGCGAGCTTCGCCTGCGAGTCCTCGTCCCCGTCGCCTCGCAGCGCCTCGAGCATCTCCGGGGTGAACTGGCCGCTCTCCATGAGCGCTTCCAGGATCGCCTGCCGGAGGGCGTCCAGCGAGCGATCGCCCGGCTCGTCGAAGCCCATGCCGTAGTACGAGTGCTGCCCCTGGTTGCCGGCGAAGCCGGACTGGAGCAGGAAGTCCGCGAGCTTGTCCAGGAGTGACTGGAGATCGACCGCGTCGGCCATCTCCGGCGAGAACTTGCTGTAGGTGTGAAAGCGCATGGCGAGCCTCCTCCTTCAGTAATACCGCCGGGGCGGGCCGAGTGCCATCCGTCACCGCTCTATATTGCGACTGTGCCCGCGCCGACCACGCTCAATCCGTTCCGCGTCGTTCTCCGGCACCGCAACTTCCGCCTGTTCCTGATCGGCCAGACGCTCTCGCTGATCGGTACGTGGATGCAGACGATGGCACAGGGATGGCTCGCGCTGGAGCTGACCAACAGCGCGTTCCTCGTCGGCCTCGTCGCGACGGTGTCCTCCATTCCCATTCTGCTCTTCACGATGCCCGCCGGCGCCATCGTGGATCGCTCCGACAAGCTGCGCATCGTGCGCATCGCGCAGATTGCGTTCCTCGTCGAGGCGTCCTCGCTCTGGCTCCTCACCGCGACGCATCGGATGACGATCCACTGGCTGCTCGCCCTGGCCTTCCTCGGCGGCCTCATCGCGTCGATCGAGATTCCCGCGCGCCAGGCGATGATGATCGATCTCGTGGGGCGCGACGACCTCCCCGACGCGATCGCGCTCAACTCGAGCGGCTTCAATCTGGCGCGGGTCGTCGGGCCCGCGCTCGCCGCGGCGGTCATCGCCCGGCTCGGCATCGCGTGGTGCTTCTTCCTGAACGCTGTGAGCTTCCTCGCCGTGCTCGCAGGGCTGCTCATGATGCAGCTCCCACCCTGGGTCGCGCCCCGGCAGCGGACGAGTCCCTGGCAGGGCGTCGTCCAGGTGCTGCGCTACATGCGGGACACCCGCGATGTCCGCGCGTTGATGCTCATGGTGACGGTCTACTCCATCCTCAACGCGCCGGTGCTCGCGCTCATGCCGGTTGTGGCGCGCGAGATGTTCTCGCTCGGCGCCGGCGGATACGGGCTGCTGCTCTCCTTCCTCGGCATTGGTGGGCTGTGCGGCGCGCTCGGTCTCGCCGCCCTGGGGAATCGGATCTCGCGCACGCGCCTGCTGACCGTGGTCTCCATGCTCTGGCCAGCGCTCCTGATGGCGTTCTCGCTGACCAGCGTGCCGTGGGTCGGCTATGCGCTGCTCTTCTTCATTGGCATCGTGATGATCCTCAATGGCGCGATCGCGAACGGGCTCCTCCAGGGGATCGTGCCCAACGAGCTCCGCGGCCGCATCATGGCCGCCTACGGATTGGTGGTCGTGGGGCTGGCTCAGGTCGTCGGCGCGTTCACGGGCGGTGTCGTCGCCCACGCCATCGGCGTCGCCGCCGCGATCTTCCTCACCGCGCTCCTCATGGCCGCGTACGGTGTCTGGGCATTCCTGCGCCGACCGGAACTCCGCGAGTTGCGCACGCGTACGGTCTGACATGTACCGGACGTGCCTCTTCTGCAGCAGCGACCTCGGCCACAATGAGGCGGTCGAGCACTTTCCTGTTGGACGACGCCTCGCCTTCGATGCAGCGAAGGGCCGGCTCTGGGTGGTGTGCCGGAAGTGCGAGCGATGGAACCTCACCCCGCTCGAGGAGCGATGGGAGGCGATCGAGGAGTGTGAGCGCGCCTTTCGCGGCACACGCCTGCGCGTCTCCACCGATCAGATCGGGCTCGCGAAGCTTCGTGAAGGGCTGGAGCTCGTACGCATCGGCGACCCGCAACGACCCGAGATGGCGGCGTGGCGCTACGGCGATCAGTTCGGGCGACGCCGGAGGCGGAAGTATCTGATCGCTGGCGGCGTCGCCGTTGCGGGGGCCACCGTGATGGTGGCCGGACCGATGCTCGGCATCATCGGCGCCGGTGCGATCAGCCCGCTGACCAACCTGGTCTCGACCGGCACCAATCTCTATCGTGCGCGGAAGATGGTGATCGTTCCGGGCGCGGAGGGCCGCGTTCTCCGTACGCGCCTCAGCGACGTCGATCGCGTGAAGATGGATATGCTCGACGGCGAGCTGACGCTCCACGTGCCGGTCGTGCCGGGAAAGTCGCCACGTTGGAGCTTCAGCCCGAATCGCGAGACTGTGACGCTCACCGGCGAAGATGCCGTGCGTGCGGCCGGTGCACTGCTCCCGAAGTTGAACTCGGGAGGCGGCAGCGCTGAGCAGGTGCAGCGCGCCGTCGGCATCATCGAGCAGGCGGGCAGTCCCACCGACCTGTTCTGGCAAGCCGCGCGCGACCTGCGCAATCGCAGCGCGTCGGGCTGGGGCGACCCACGCCGTCGGACAGCGCTCAAGCGCATTCCCGTCACCACGCGTCTCGCCCTCGAGATGGCGACGCACGAGGAGAGCGAGCGGCGCGCGCTCGAGGGAGAGCTGTACCTCCTCGAGGAGGCGTGGAAGCAGGCCGAAGAGGTCGCCGCGATCGCTGACGACATGTTCCTTCCGGCGTCAGTCGATCAGGATCTCGCGCGCCTGCGCGCCGCGCGGACGGACGAGCCCCGCGGCGAGCGCTAGCCGAACCGCTCGCGCGCGAGCTGCACGATCACCTCCGCGGCGCCATCCAGTCCCAGCCACGCGGTGTTGACGCAGAGGTGATAGTTGGCCAGGTCGCGCCAGTTGCGCTTCCAGTACCGCTTCACGTACTGCTCGCGCTGGTGGTTCTTCTCGTCGACGGCCCGCTGCGCGTCCGCCCGTGACATGCCGAGGTTCGTCATGACGTAGCTCGTCAGCGCGTCCGGCGGCGCATAGCAGAACACGTGCAGCGCGTCCGTGCGGGCTGCCAGCATGCACTGCGCGCCACGTCCGACGAGCACGGCCGGTCCGGCCTGCACCGCCTCCTCGATCACACGCTTCGTCACGTCGACGATACGCTCCTCGCTCGGCTCCGTCGCCAGGTCGGCCACCGTCGGCATCACCTCGGGCACGCCGAGCGCCATCGCCGACGCGATCCGCTCGGGGAGCGACGGCACACGCTCCTCGCGCGCCGACACCTCCTCGGTGCTCATCCCGAGACGACGCGCGACCTCGTACACCATGGCGTTGTCGTAGAGATGCCAGCCGAGCGCCGTTGCCACCCGCTCCGCGACCTCCGAGCCTCCGGAGCCGTACTGTCGGGAGATGGTGACGATCGGCATCAGCGCGCGGACGTCAGGGCGCGAAGTCGTACCTGCTCGACGACGGCGAAGCCCAGCGCCTCCCAGGCGCGCTCCGCCTCCACGCTGCCCGCGACGTTGTGCAGCCGCATCTGATCGAGCCCGCGCGCTCGGCTCCAGCGCTCTGCTTCGCTGACGAGCGCGCGCAGCACGCCGCGGCGCCGCGCCTCGGGACGCACGTACACCGAGGAGATGTAGGCGTATCGCGCCGGATCGAGCAGCGGCGATCCGATCGATTCGACGCAGCGCAGGATGCCGACGACATCTCCCGCTACTTCGGCGAGGAGGATCGTCTCCGTGCGCGTGCGGAGTTGGGCGGAGAACAGGTCGCGCGCGCGGCGATCGATCTCGGTGCGCAGGCGGCCGTAGATCGGGTGATCCGGGTGCTCGCGGAGCAGGGCGAGCCGCAGCGCGACGACGGCGTCGAGATCACGCGGCGTCGCCGGCCGGACGCGCGTCGCCGCGGCGGACTTCACCGTGGGCGACGCGCGCTCGACGAGTCGGCCGGCGGTCATCGTTCTACGCGGAGAGCCCGTCGCCGAAGAAGTCCTGCTTCGGCCGGCGACGTCGATCGGGCTCGGCACGTCCGTAGATACCGCCGTCCGAGCGCGAGATCTTCTTGCGCGCGACGAGCGCTTCGAGCACGAGCTCGCACGCCGCCACCGTCTGGGCTGCATCGCCGTTCTTCGCGAGTCCGACCCGACGCACCAGGTCGAGCAGCCCGGGCACCGCTTCGAATCCGGTGGCCACCGCGTCGGATCGCTCGTCGTCCGTCACCTGCAGCGCGCCCCCCTCATCGAACCAGATCACCACGTCGTCCGTGTTGGCGCCGCCCGCGCGCTCCTGGAAGGTGGTATCGGCGGCGCGCCGGATCAGCTCGCGCGCGATCGCATGTCCGCCAACGAGCTCGCCCTCGTACTCGAGCTCGATCTTGCCGGTGATCGCCGGCTGCGCGGCGTAGACGTCGGAGATGCGCGGCACGATCTCCTCTTCGCCGGTGACGATCGCGCGCCGCTCGGCGTTGGAGACCACGTTCTCCATCACCGTGATCGGCATGCGCTGCGAGACGCCGGAGCGCTTGTCGATGCGCTTGTCGGTGCGCGCCTCGAACGCCACGCGCTCCACGACCTCGGAGATGAAATCGGGAACCCGCACCGGCTTCGCATCGCGGCGCGTCCAGGCTTCCTGCTCGGTGATCGCCATCCCGAGCTCGACCGTCTCGGGATAGTGCGTGATGATCTCGCTCCCGATGCGGTCCTTGAGCGGCGTGATGATCTTGCCGCGCGCCGTGTAGTCCTCGGGGTTGGCGGTGAAGCAGAGCTGTACGTCGAGCGAGAGGCGGATCGGGTAGCCTTTGATCTGGACGTCGCCTTCCTGCATGACGTTGAACAGGCCGACCTGCACCTTGCCCGCGAGATCGGGCAGCTCGTTGAGCGCGAAGATCCCACGGTTCGCGCGCGGGAGCATCCCGTAGTGGATCGTCAGCTCGTCGGAGAGGATGTGACCACCCCGCGCCGCCTTGATCGGATCGAGGTCGCCGATCATGTCGGCGATCGTGACGTCGGGCGTCGCGAGCTTCTCGATGAAGCGCGCGTCGCGGCCGACCCAGGCGATCGGCGCGTCGTCTCCCGCCTCGTGGATGAGATTGCGCGCGTAGCGCGAGATCGGCGCGAACGGGTTGTCATTCACCTCGCTCCCCGCGACGATCGGCATCGTCTCGTCGAGCAGGCCGACGAGCGCGCGCAGGATGCGCGACTTCGCCTGACCGCGCAGCCCGAGCAGGATGAAGTTGTGGCGGGAGAGGATCGCGTTGACGATCTGCGGCATGACCGTCTCTTCGTAGCCGATCACGCCGGCGAAGAGCGGACCGCCGCTGGCGAGTCGCGCGAGCAGGTTCTGGCGCATCTCGTCCTTGACCGACCGTGTGGCGCGGTCGGGGGCGCCGAATGACGAGCGCTTGAGAGCGCCCAGGGTTTCCGGATACGTCGGCACTGAGCCTCCACGACGAAGTCGGGGCGTCACGTCAGCCCCACTGTGTGTATAGAGCGACGCGACACGCAGCCCCGCAAGCCCGGCGCGCGCGGAAACAAGCGCACATGCGCGATCCTGTTCACGCCGCTTGCTCGTCGCGTGGCGCGATTCCCTCGACATCGCTGCGCGAGTCGGTCGCGTGCAGGTGTTCCGGCGGCGCCTGCGGGCTTACACGCTGCGAGCCTCGGCGCTACGCGCCGAGTCTCTTGCTACGCCCGAGGGCGCCGCCTCCACACCCTCCCGCTTCCTCCCACACGCTCCCCGGTCGATCGTGCTGCGCGCGCCGAGTCG
>DASVNI010000109.1:0-22612 GCA_036383935.1 Gemmatimonadaceae bacterium
ATCGGCCGGCCTCACCGACCTCACCGAGCATCCACGCCGCCTCAGAGGAAATCTCTGGTGCGCGACGAAGCGCCGTTGCAGCAACGGGAATTGACGCCGAGTCCTTCAGCAGTCCCAGCGCGTAGAGTGCCGCGGCGGCAACGTGTGGGTCGTCGTCCGTCACGAGCGTGCGCAGGACGCCGGCTCGCTGGCGCGCGCCGACCCGACCTACGGTGAGCACCGCCGCGCTGCGCAGCGCAGCATCGGGAGAGTGCAGCGCGGAGTCGATGGGCGCGAGCTCGAGACGGCGCGTGTCCTCGATGCGAATGAGGTCCGCACGAAGTGCGGTTCGCGCGTCGGGGGCGGCGGGTCGAAGCGACCGGCAGGCGGTCGCCGCGACGAGCAGCGCGATGAGCGCGACGCTAGAGCGCAGCTTCCAGGAGTGCGCGGAAGTGCGTGGGGAGTGCCGTAAGACGGCCGGTCGGATCGATGGAGACGAGCGCGGTGTGGGCCGTCGCCAGACGAACTCCTGTTTCGGCATGCGAGATCACGTAGTCGAAGGTGACGGCGCGCGACCGGATGCCGGTCAGCGAGGTCTCGATGCGAACGAGATCATCGAAGCGTGCCGGCGCGAGGTAGCGTACTCGCGCCTCGGAGACGGCAAGGAGGTGGCCTTCGGCTTCCAGTGCCGCGTAGCTCCCGCCCAGAGCGCGCATGTACTCGACGCGACCGATCTCGCACCAGACCAGGAAGTTCGCGTAGTACACGACGCCCATGCGGTCCGTTTCGGCGTAGCGCACGCGCAATTCCGTCGCGTGCGTCAGTGGCATCGATCCGTGAGGTTCCGAGTGTGCGTCACGTGGCGAAGTGTGCCCGGCATCAGGACGTTTGTAAAGCCGATCCCCGACGTGTAAACTCACTGCGTGCTTTCCCCGCCGGCGTACGTCATCTCCGACATCCATCTCGGCCACGCCTCGGACGCCACCGAGCGTCTGCTGCTGTCGTTTCTTCGCGCCCTGCCCGGCCGCGCCGCGTCGCTGCTGATCAACGGCGATCTGTTCGAGTTCTGGTTCGAGTGGAAGACGGTCGTACCTCGCGCCGGTGTCCGAGTGCTGGCGGCGCTCATGGACCTGCGTGACGCGGGTGTTCCCGTGACGATGATCGCGGGCAACCACGATTGCTGGGGCGGCGATGTGCTGCGCGAGGCGGGGGTGGATTTCCAGTTCGGCCCGTGGACGGGAAGCCTGGGAGGCTGGCGTGCGCGGGTCGAGCATGGCGATGGGCTCCGCCCGAAGGAGGACCGCGGATATCGCGCACTTCGCCGCGTGTTGCGAAACCGTCTCGCCATTCGTGCGTTCCGCGTGCTGCATCCGGATCTGGCGTCGCGACTGGCGATGGGAAGCTCGCATGCCAGCAGGACCTACCAGCCGAAAGACCACGGGCGAGGGCTGCGCGAAGTGGCCGAGGCCACACTGAAGGCAGACCCTTCTCTCGAGCTGCTGGTGTACGGCCATTCCCATGTCGCCGCGCTGGAACGCATGCCGAGCGGCAATGTGTACGCGAACGCGGGGAGCTGGCTCGACGCGCCGACGTTCCTGGCGATCACACCGGAGCGCATCGCACTCCGGCAGTGGGATGGCTCAGCCGAAGGTCCGGACCTCAACGCGCTCGATCGCACCACCAAAGAACCGGCGGCCTAGCGTCAGGAACTGCTGGGGATCGTCGGAGGAGATGAAGCGGTACGACGGCTCGCCGCCTTCGGGCGCCGCGAGCCCGCTCTCATCGAGCATCCGGCGCGTGTCCGCTGCGGTCTCCTCGGCGCTGTCGATGAGCCGGACAGAGCGCCCGACGATCTCGCCGATCAACGGCTTGAGCAACGGATAGTGCGTGCAGCCGAGCACCAGGGTATCGATGTGGTCCTCGACGAGCGGGCGCAGGTACTCCTCGGCGATCAGGTGCGCTGCTTCGTGGTTGGTCCACCCTTCCTCGACCAGCGGAACGAAGAGCGGGCACGCCAACGCCGTCACGTGTGTGTCGGGCGCCTCGGCGTGGATCGCGCGCACGTATGCCTGCGAGCGAATCGTTCCAGCGGTTCCGATGACACCGATGTGGCCAGAGCGTGTCGCACGCACGGCCGCGCGCGCGCCCGGCTCGACGACGCCGATGACTGGCACGTCGAGCTCCTCGCGCAGCGCGGGCAGCGCATGCGCGGTGGCGGTGTTGCACGCGACGACGATCGCCTTGACACCCTGCTCGAGCAGAAACGCGCTGATCTCGCGGCTGTAGCGTCGCACCGTCTCGGGAGACTTGGGACCATACGGGACGCGCGCCGTGTCCCCGAAATACACGAGGCTTTCCGCGGGAAGCTGGCGCATGATCGCATGCGCGACAGTCAACCCACCGAGCCCCGAGTCGAAGACGCCGATGGGTGCGGCGTTCGTCGCCGACGTCGCGTGCGCGTCAGCGACCGGCGCGGCGAGCGTCGCGTCGCTCACCATTTGAACGACGCGGCGACGACCATCCCACCAGAGGGGAGCGGCGCGATCGAGACCTGCGTCGGAAGGTCCCACAGATGGGCACCGACGTATCCGTCCGCGCCGGCGAAGAGGTGGTTCGCGATGATGAACGCGATCCAGTCCTCGACGTGACTCCGACGCACGTCGACGAGATGCTGGGTGTAGGCGTTGACGGCCTGGATCGGGGCGCCGTTGGCGGGGTCGAACCCGATGGTGACGAGCGAGTCCCTCTGGAAGCGCCGCGCCTCGTTCAGGTCGGCTTGCGACTCGCGCAGCATGGCGACCGCGATCGCTTCAGTGAGCACGAAGAGGGCACCGGCGGTCGGGCGGCCCAGCACGGCCTGTGAGTAGCCTGGTATCGCGAGCGAGTAGAGGAAGGCGCGTCGCGGCGACAGCGGCGGCTGCGGCAGCGCCTTGCGCGCCGAGTCGCTCGGCGTCGTTCGCGCCTTGCGCGCGGAGTCGCTCGGCGTTCGCGCTCCGACCTTCGCACTGTCGACGTTCTGTGCGTCGGCGCGCGAGGCGGGAGCGAGCACGCAGCCCAGCGCGGCGATTGTGACGAACCGCCGGAGACCGTGAAAGCGCGTTGGACCGAGAGACGGAAGTCGCACGAGTCTGGGCTGCAGGTGGCGGGAGTGCATGGGAATCGAACCCACCAGACCCGACGTGGTCAGGTCACAGTCGTTTTGAAGACGACGGAAGCCACCAGGCCCCATCCACTCCCAGTGATCACCGCAGAACGATGCGATGGCGGCCGGGCGGCTCGACCGCGCCGATCTCGACGCTGCCGGGCACGGCGGAAAGATACTCCGTGAGCGCGGCCGGCGGCACAGCCACCAGCAGTCCCCCCGAGGTCTGCGGATCGAGGGCGAGGGCACGATCAGCGGGCGCGGCGGCGCTCCAGTCGACGAGCTCGGTGAGGAATGCCTCATTGCGATCCGCTCCACCGGTCCGTGTTCCCGACAGCCACAGCTCACGCGCCGACGGCAGCTCGGGCAACTTCGCGCCGTCGATCCACAGCATGACATCGCTGGCGCGTGCGATGTGCGATGCGTGGCCGAGGAGGCCGAAGCCCGTCACGTCGGTGGCGCACTTCAGTCCGAGGCGGACTGCGGCGCGACTGGCCGTGGCGTTGAGCGACGACATGCTCTCGAGAAGCGCCGCGAGTGCGTCGTCCGGTAACCGGCCATTCTTTGCCGCCGTCGAGAGCAGACCGGTCCCGAGCGGCTTGGTGAGGACGAGGCGATCGCCAGGCCGCGCAGCGGCGTTGGTGAGGAGCTTGTCCGGACGCGCCTCGCCCGTGACGCTGAGACCGAACTTGAGCTCCTCGTCGATGATCGAGTGGCCGCCGATCAGGACCGCCCCTGCCTCGCGCACCTTGTCCTGACCGCCGCGCAGGATCTCCGTCAGCACGGCATTGGGAAGCTTGCCGGCCGGGAAGCCGACGATGGCGAGCGCCGTGAGCGGCTCGCCACCCATGGCGAAGACATCGGACAACGCGTTCGCCGCGGCGACCTGCCCGAAGGCATAGGGATCATCCACGATCGGCGCGAAGAAGTCGACCGTCTGGATCAGCGCGAGATCGTCGCGCACGACGAAGACCCCCGCATCGTCGAAGGTCTCTCGCCCCACGACGACGCGATGGTCGGCGTGCACCGGCACGCCGCTCAGCGCCTCAGCCAGGTCACCCGGACCCAGTTTGGCGGCTCAACCAGCGCAGCGCGCGAAGCTCGTCAGCCGAAAGAGCTCGGCGCGCGTCCTGTTGGTCGTCATCGTCCGAAGTGGTGAGAGAATGCCGCGCTATCGCGCGGAGGGAATCGCAGCGATCAGGTCGATCTCGACGAGAACGCCGCGCGGAAGAGCGGAGACCTGTACGGTCGAGCGCGCGGGACGGGCGTCCCCCATCACTTGCGCGTACACCTCGTTCATCCGAGGGAAATCGCGCATGTCGGTGAGAAACACCGTGGTCTTGACGACGTCCGTCCACGTAGTGCCGGCCGCATCGAGAACGGCGGCCAGGTTGCGGAGCACCTGCTCCGTCTGCACGACGATGTCGCCCTCGAGGATCTGTCCCGAGGCCGGATCGAGCGGGATCTGACCGGCAGTGAAGAGGAGACCATTGGCGACCACGGCCTGCGAGTACGGACCGATGGCCGCGGGTGCCTTGTCTGTCTGCAGCGACTTGATCGGCACGTCATCTCTCCGTGAGGAATGAATGTGCTGCGAAGCGTACGCTACTCCGGCCGGAGTCTATCTCCCGGACGGCCCTACGCCAACCGGAAGAGCCGGCGCGCATTCGCTGCCGTGAGCGCGCCGAGCGCCGCGCCGTCGACACCACGCGCCGCCGCGACGCGGGCAGCGGTGAACGGCACCCACGCCGGCTCGTTGCGCTTTCCGCGGTGGGGCACCGGCGCGAGGTACGGCGCATCCGACTCCACCAGCAGTCGGTCGTCGGGCACGAGCCGCAGCAGTGCATCGTCCGTCCACTTCTTGAACGTGACGATCCCACTGAAGGAGACGTACCAACCCACCGACAGAGCGTCCTCGGCGAGCGACGCGCTGCCGGTGTAGCAATGCAGGACGCCGACGACTCCGGCGCGGCCGGCATCGAGCACCAGGTCGCGCGTGTCGGCTTCAGCCTCGCGGGTATGAACGACCACCGGGCGCTGCACCTCGCTCGCGAGCGCCAGCTGCGCGGCAAATGCGGCACGCTGCACGTCGGGCGGCGAGTGATCGTAGTGATAGTCGAGACCGCACTCGCCGATCGCGACGGCGCCGAGCTCGATCTCCTCCCTGATGGTCGCCAGCGCTCGCGCTGCGTCGAACGAGATGGCGTCGTGCGGGTGCACACCGGCGGTGTGGAAGCAGAAGCCTGGATGTGCCTCGGCCAGCGCTCGGGCCCGCCGCGCCGCATCGAGCGATTCGCCGATGCACACGAGCGCCGAGGCGCCCGTCCGCCGGGCGCGCTCGACGATGGCCTCGCGATCGGCGTCGAATGCCGGATCGGCGAGATGGACGTGACTATCGATGAATTCCATCACGAAAGCACGAACCGCCGCTTATCGCGGCGGTTCGTGAAAGCAGTGAGAACGCTGCGCTCGTCAGCGCGCACCAACGGGGGTACGCGGCGAGGTCGGACGCGTAGGCGCCGCCTTGGAGCTGCTCGGGCTGGAGCCCGCCTTCCCTCCGGAGGTGCGCGGCCAGCGATGCTCGATCCAGAGCAGCACCGGGCCGGCGATGTAGATCGAGCTGAAGGTACCGGTCACGATACCGAACAGCATGATCCACGAGAAGGGACGGATGACCTCACCGGCGAAGAGCAGCAACGAGAGCGTCGCCGCCGCCACCGTCACGTGGGTGAGGATCGAGCGCGGCAGCGTCTCGTTGATCGAGCGATTGAGCACATCGTAGAGCGGCTCAGGCCTGGCCTTCTTCAGATTCTCGCGCACGCGATCGAAGATGATGATCGTGTCGTTGAGCGAGTAACCGATGACGGTGAGCAGCGCGGCGACGACGGTGAGCGAGACCTCGAGCCGCATCATGGCGAGGAACGCCAGCGTGCTGAGGAGGTCGTGCGCCGTGGCGATGACGGCGGCGACGCCGAAGCGCCACTCGAATCGGATGGCCAGGTAGAGCAGCGTGATGCCGAGCGAGATGAGGATGGCGATCATCGCGTTGCGACTGAGCTCGTCGCCCACGCGAGGACCGACGATCTCCGTGCGGGCGATGTGCACGTTGCTCTTGCCGTACTTCTGCTCGAGGGCCGTCTGGATCTCCGTGGCGGTGTTCTCGACCTTGCCCACGCCGGAGGTCTGATGGCCAGCCGCGCGGATCGTGTACGACGTGTCGCTGCCGAACTGCTGGATCTCCGCGCCGCGGAAGCCGGCCGCGTCGATGGTGCCGCGCAGATCGCCGACGTCGGGCCGCTTCGCGAACTCGACCTGGACGAGCGTGCCGCCGGTGAACTCGATGCTCCGGTTCAGGCCGTGATGGACGCCGAGAAAGATCAGTCCCGTGGCGATGAACAGGACGGTGACGCCGATGGCGATGCGCCACGGCTTGATGAAATCGTACTTGGTATCGTGAAGGATGCGCAGCATGGCGGCCCCTAGATGCTCAGCGTCTGGGCGCCGCGCGAGCGGTTGAGCCACAGAAGGAAGAAGGTGCGTACGACGAAGATCGAGGTGAACATCGAGGCGACGATACCCGCGATGAGCGTCACGGCGAAGCCCTTCACCGGCCCCGTCCCGAACTGATACAGCACCATGGCGGTGAGGATCGTGGAGACGTTGGAGTCGATGATGGCGGTCATGGCGTGACGGAAGCCCTCGTCGATGGCGGTGCGCACAGTCTTGCCGCGATCGAGCTCTTCACGGATGCGCTCGAAGATCAGCACGTTGGCGTCGACCGCGATACCGATCGAGAGCACGAATCCCGCCAGACCGGGCAGAGTGAGCACGGCGTCGAAGCCGGCGAGCACGGCCAGGGTGTAGAGCACGTAGAGCGCCAGGGCGGCCACCGCGAGGAGACCCGAGAAGCGGTAGTAGCCGAGCATGATGACGACGACGAGCACGATGGCGATCGCGCCGGCCGTGAGCGCCCGGTGGATCGAGTCCTGACCGAGGCTCGGACCGATGTTGCGCACCTCGGCGACGCGCAGCGGCACGGGCAGCGCGCCGGCCTTGAGCACGAGGGCGAGATCCTGCGCGGCCTGGAGGTCCTTACCGCCCATCGTGATCTGCCCGCGGGTCCCGATCGCGCTGTTGATCACCGGCGGTGCGCCCATCACGACCTTGTCGAGCACGATCGCCATGTAGTCGCGCACGTGCTTCGCCGTCTCGCGCTGGAAGCGGCGTCCACCCTCGTTGTTCAGCTGGAACTCGACGATGGTCCCCTCGATCGGGCTCTGGTTCGGCTTCGCATCGGTGAGATACTCGCCCGTGATGATGGGCCGCTCATCGACGAGATAGAGGGACCGGTAGATCTTGTTGCCGATCACGGTGGAGTCGTTGCCGAAGCGAACCACCTTGCCCGGCGGCAGCGCGGCAATGACGGCCGGCGACTCGAAGAACAGCTTGAGCGCGTCGTAGTTGCTGCGCTCGAAGGCGAACTGGCCGGGCATCTGCCCGCCGAGGATCAGCTTGGAGATGGGACCGCCGGCGCCGAGCGTGGCGCTGTCCGCCTTCGCGGTGTCCTTCTTCGCGCTGTCGCCCTTCGCCGCCGCACCCTTCGCTGCGGTGTCGGTGCCCGTCGTGAGCAGACCGCCCAGGGGCGCGCTCGCGCTCGGCGGCGTCGTCGCAGCGGAGGCGACGGCACCACCGAAGCCCTTCTCGCGCGCGATCGCGTCGAGGCGCGGCAGCGCCTTCTCGAAGGCGCCCGTCTTGTCGGTGATCTGGAACTCGAGGAAGGCCTGATCCTGCGCGATCTTGATCGCGCGCTCACGGTCGTCGATTCCAGGAATGTCGACGAGGATACGATCGTTGCCGGACTTCTGGATGACCGTTTCCGAGACGCCGAGCCCCTCGATACGCGTGCGCACGACCTTCAGCGCGCGATCGATCGCCTCGGACTTGTTGGCGACGACGCCCTTGGAGTCATCCACCTCGAGCGCGAGGTGCATTCCACCCTGCAGGTCCAGGCCCTTCCGCAGCGGCACACGGTACGTGGTGGTGTCGAAGAAGGTACCGTCGGCGCGACGCTGGCGGACCTTGACGTTCCGCGGGTAGAGCGCCCAGACGGAAGCGAGGACGAGCACGCCGATGAGGGCGAGACGCCACTTCAGGTTGGACATGCGACTACGAGGTGGAAGGAGGTAGGTGCGTGGAGCCATTAAGGTTACCCGACTCGGCTGATGCAGTCAACGCACGACGTGCGGCCTCTGCATCGAGTCGGAGCTGCGCGACGAGCGCGTCGGGTCCGGGGAAGCGCATGGTGTCGCGAAGCCGCGCGACGAACGCCACGTCAACGCGCCCACCATAGAAATCGCCGCCGGCGTCGAAGAGATGCACCTCGATGCGACGGCTCTCGTCACCGAACGTCGGACGCCCGCCAAGATTCATCATACCATCGAATCGTCCACGCGATCCCTCGACCCGGACGGCGTATACGCCGTCGGGGGGGAGCAGCTTTCGAGAGTCGGGGACGTCCACGTTGAGCGTCGGAAATCCGAGCAGGCGCCCTCGTGCATCGCCCGCCACGACCGTCCCGCTCACCGAATACGGTCGCCCCAGCTGCGTACGCGCGCGCTCGAGCTCGCCCGCCGCGAGGGCGCGTCGAACGAGCGTGCTGCTGACGGGCTCTCCCTCGGCCGTCAGCACAGGGGACACCGCATCGACCTGGAAGCCGCGCGACTGGCCGAGCTCACGGAGCAGCGTGATGTCGCCCTTCCGCCCGCGGCCGAACCCGTGATCATGACCGATGAGCAGTTCAGCCATGTGGAATCGCCCGAGCAGGATGGAGTCCACGAAGTCGGCGGCGGCAAGCTGCGCGAGCTCCGGGGTGAACGGAACGATCGCGACCCAGTCGAGCGCGGTCTTCGCGAGCAGACTCAACTTTTCGTCGGGGGTCGTCAACCGGCCCGGTGCCGCCGTCGGGTTGATGATCTCGAGCGGGTGCGGCTCGAAGGTCACGAGCAGCGTGGCGCGGCCGGAGGCGCGTGCGCGCGAGACGAGCCGGGAGATGACATCGCGGTGGCCGCAGTGCACGCCGTCGAAGGTGCCGACGGTGACGACCGTAGAACCCACATCGGCGGGTAATTCCGCCACTCCGCCGAGGCCGACGATGCGCACGCTCACCCGACCTTGTGCATGACGACGCGCGGCTGCCAGGTGGCGCCGACCCCTTCGGCGAACGCGATCAACGCCTCACTCCGCTCGTCGATGAGGGCGGCATGGGGCGCGACGTCCGTGCGGGCGACGGCGATGCCGCGCAACAGGCGCTCGGCGTCCTCCGCTCCGACACGGACGTGCGGGATGGACGGCAGCGCATCGAGCGCGGGGCGGAGGCGCGCACGACCCGCGCGCAGGCTCTCGACGTCGACGGCGTCGGTGACACGGAATGGCCCGCTGCGGATCCGTCGCAGCGCCACCAGGTGTGCGGCGCTACCAGTGAGGCGGCCGAGGTCGCGCGCGAGCGCGCGAATGTAGGTACCTCCTCCGCAGGAGATGACCGCGCGCAGCGTATCCCCTTCGCGCTCGACGTCACGCCATTCGAAGACGTCGACACGCGCTGGCGCGAGCTCGACGGCCACGCCGGCGCGCGCGGCCTTGTACGCGCGGCGACCTGCGACCCGCTTGGCGGAATAGGCCGGCGGCACCTGCTCCAGGGAGCCGGTGAGCTGCGCGATCGCGTCGGCGATCGCGGCGTCGCTTGGCGGAGGCGCTTCACGCACCACGGCACCGTGCAGATCGTCGGTGTCGGTCTCGCGACCGAGCGCGATGGTGGCCTCGTACTCCTTGGGCTCACCATCGAGGTGCGGGAGCAGCCGCGTCGCACGTCCGAGGAGCAGGACGAGCAGCCCGGTCGCGAAGGGATCGAGCGTGCCCGCGTGTCCGATGCGGGACTCGCCGAACGCGCGCCGCGCGGCGAGCACGACGTCGTGCGACGTCATCCCTGCCGGCTTGTCGACCAGCAACAACCCGTCAGTCGTCTCGCCCCTCATCCTTCGCCGGCGTGGGCGTGTCAGCCGCCTGATCGGGAAGATCACGCCGCACCTGTGCGAGCAACTGCTCGATGTGCGCGGCGTGCGCGATGCTCTCGTCGTTGCGGAACTCGATCTCGGGGGCAGCGCGAAGTCGCAGCGCGCGACCGACGCGTCCACGCAGATGCGCGGCGACGCCATTGAGCCCCTCGAAGGTGGCGGCGCGCTGCGACTCGGAGCCGAGTACGCTGACGAAGACCTTCGCGTGTCGCAGATCGCGCGTCACCTCGACGCCGGTCACCGTGACCAGGCCGAGGATGCGCGGATCCTTGATGTCGTTGGCGAGAAAGGTAGCGATCTCCTCACGCATCGCAGCGGCGACGCGATCGGAGCGATGGTGGTCAGGAGACACGGGTCACCAGGATCGGAGGAGGTGACGAGCCGGGCGCCGAGGCGCCCGGCCGAGCACGAGCCGCTCTTAGCTCTGCGGCGCCGATTCGAGCGTCCGCGCCACTTCCTCCGTGCGGTAGCACTCGATGCGGTCGCCCACCTTGATGTCGTTGAAGTTCTCGATGCCGATACCGCACTCGAACCCTTCGCGGACCTCGCGAACGTCGTCCTTGAACCGGCGCAGCGAGGCGATGGTGCCCTCGAAGACCTCGACCGCGTCGCGGATGACGCGCACGCGACCGTCGCGCCGGATGATCCCCGACCGGACGGCGCAGCCCGCGATGAGCCCGATCTTCGGCACTTTGAAGGTCTCGAGCACCTCCGCTTCGCCGAGGATGACCTCGCGCTCCTCGGGACGCAGCATGCCCTCGAGCGCCGCGCGGACATCGGCGACCGCCTCGTAGATGATGCGGTACAGCTTGATGTCGACGTTTTCCCGTTCGGCGGCCGCACGTGCGTTGTTGTCCGGCCGGACGTGGAAGCCGATGATGATGGCGCCCGACGCACGCGCGAGCAGGATGTCGCTCTCCGTGATCGCACCGACACCGCGGTGGACCACTTCGACCTTCACCTCGTTCGTCCCCAGCTGGCTGAGCGCGTCGGCGAGTGCTTCCGCCGGACCGCCCTGATCCGCCTTGATGAGGATGCGCAGCGCGCGAGTTTCGCCGCTCGTCGACTGCGCCATGAAATCCTCGAGCGTGACGCCGCGCGTCGAACGACGGCTCTTCGCCTCGCGGTCGAGCCGCTCGCGACGCTGTGCCACCTCGCGTGCCGCGGTCGCATCTTCGACGACGAGCAGCTGATCGCCCGCCATCGGAACACCGGCCATGCCCAGCACCTGCACCGGGATCGCCGGACCCGCTGACTTCACCGTCTTGCCGCGCTCGTCGAGGAGAGCGCGAACGCGTCCGGAGAACATGCCGACGATGAAGTCGTCGCCGACCTTCAGCGTGCCGCTCTGCACGAGCACCGTCGCCACCGGACCCTTCCCCGGGTCGAGCTGCGCCTCGACCACCGTGCCGGTGGCGCGCTTGTCCGGATTGGACTTGAGGTCGAGCAGCTCGGCCTGGAGCAGCACCTGATCGAGCAGCTCCCCAATGTTCGTTCCCTTCTTGGCCGAGATCTCCGTGCTGAGCACCGTGCCGCCGAACTCCTCGAGCACGACGCCGTGCTGAAGGAGATCCTGCTTCACGCGCATCGGATTGGCCTGCGGCAGATCGATCTTGTTGATCGCCACGATCATCGGCACGCCGGCGTTCTTGGCGTGGGAGATTGCCTCGATCGTCTGCGGCATGACGGCGTCGTCGGCCGCCACGACGAGGATCACCTCGTCGGTGACCTGCGCGCCGCGCGCACGCATGGCGGTGAACGCCTCGTGGCCCGGCGTGTCGAGGAAGGTGATCATCTTCCCGCTGGGCAGCTCGACGTGATACGCACCGATGTGCTGCGTGATGCCGCCCGCCTCGCCCGCGACGACGTTCGCCTTCCGGATGTAGTCGAGCAGCGACGTCTTGCCGTGGTCGACGTGACCCATGATGGTGACGACCGGTGGACGGGGCAGCAGGTCCTCGGGCTCGTCGGCGACGGCGCTGCCGACCTCCTCGGCCTGGTACTCGTCCTCACGCACCGCCTGGAAGCCGAACTCCCCGGCGATGAGCTCGATCTGATCGAAGTCGAGACGCTGGTTGACCGTGATCATGAGCCCGAGATTCTTGAAGGCGAAGCCGACGATCTCCGTCGGCGACACTTTCAGGATCTGGGCGAGCTCGCTGACCGTGATGAACTCGTTGACGCGGACGAGCTTCTTCTCGCGCTCGACCTCCGCCGCACGCATCGCCTCGGCCTCCTCGCGAATGCCACGACGGTCGACGCGGCCTCCGCGCGTGGGAGCACCACGCATCGACGCCATCGTCTTGGCGATGTTCGCATCCACCGCGTCCTGATCGACCGCACCGCGCTTCCCCTTCTTGCGGGCGTTGCGACCCTGGGCGCCACCTGCACCGGCGCCAGCGCCGGTCGCCGGCGGTCCGCCGCCGCCGGGACGCTGGCGGTCGGGCGTGCGCGTCGGGCCACCGAAGCCCCCTGGCGACGCCGACGCCACGGGGCGCGGCGGGAAGGGCGAGCCTGCGGTGACGGGACGCGGGCGCGGAGCGCCAGGCGTGATGGGACGCGGACGCGGGCGGTCGCTCGCCGCCGGCGGCGGAGGCGGAGCGGCCGGACGTGGTGCGGGCGGGCGAGGGGCCTCCGTGACGGCGGACGCCGTCACTTCAGCGGCCTGGCCTGCTTCTGCGGCTGCGCGCTCCTGCTCGCGCGCCTGTGCCTCCGCCTGGGCGGCCGCGGCTGCGGCGGCCGCCGCAGCGGCGGCCTGCGCGGCGCGGGCCCGCTCGGCTTCCTGGCGCTCGGCCTGGATGCGCTCGGCCTCGGCGCGCTCGGCGGCGGCTGCTTCAGCCGCCTGCTGCGCGGCCAGATCGGCTGCCGCCTGCTCCGCGGCGACTTCTGCCGCGGCCGCGGCGACGTCGGCTGCCTTGCGACGGCGGCGAATCTGGGAGCCATCGCCCTCTGGCGCGGCGACGGGCGTCGGCTCGGCTGCCACGGTCGCGGTGGTTGCGCCACCGCGGCGGCGACGTGCTGGCGCGGGCGGGGCCGCCTGTCTCTCGGCGCGAACGCGCTTCTCCCGCTCCCACCGGGCGCGCACGCGCGCAACCTGGTCGTCGGTCAGCGGGCTCAAATGGCTGCGCACGGGAACGTCCATCTGACGAAGTAGGCCCATCACTTCGTCGGCGGAGATCCCGAACTCGCCGGCCATGTCATGTACGCGAAGCTTGCTCACACCAACCTCCTATGGGGCCCTCACCGAGCCCGACTCCACCAGTTCGCGAATTCCCTTCGCGAGCTGTCGATCGACGATGCCGACGACGGCCGCGGACTCACGTCCGACCGCGGCGCCGAGCTCGGTGGCGCTGGGTACCTCTACGAATCTAACCCGCCTGGCATTCAGCAGCGGGACCACCTTCTCCAGACTGTGACGCGATGCGTCGGTGGCGACCACCGCGTAGGCCACCTTGTTCTTCTTCACGTTCTCCCGCACCTGCTCGACGCCCACTATCGCGCCGCGGCCGCGCACCCCGAGACCCACGAGGCGAAGCAAACGGCCACGGGCCGCGGCGTCCAACGTCACTCGTTGGCGCCGCGGTTCGCCGACTGCACTTCGCTGTCGGCCTGTGTGTCCTCCGTCGTCAGCTCGTCGAGGAGGGCGATGATCCGATCTGCTTCCTCGGGTGCGATGCCGGCGAGACGCAGGAAATCCTCACGCTCCAGATCGATGATGTCGTTGAGCGTCCGATAGCCGGCTTCGTTGAGCACCGCCACCGTGGCCGGATGCATCCCGGCCAACTCGGTGAGCGGAACGTCGGCAGCCTCGTCTCCCTCACGCTCCCCGGGGAGGGGGGCGAAGAGCTGCTCCCCACCGCCCTTCTCCAGCCACTCGCGGCTCGAGTAGAGGTCGATCTTCCATCCGGTCAGCTCGGAGGCGAGGCGCACGTTCTGGCCGTTCCGCCCGATGGCGAGCGAGAGCTGGTCCTCGTCCACGACGGCCTGGATCGTCTTGCTCACGCCGTCGCTGAACACGCGCGCAACCTTCGCGGGCGCGAGCGCCAGCTTGGCGAAGCGCTCCGGATCGGACGACCAGGGCACGATGTCGATGCGCTCGCCGCCGAGCTCGTTGACGACCGTCTGCACGCGCGAGCCCTTGAGACCCACGCACGCGCCCACCGGGTCGATGCTGTCGTCGCGCGAGAAGACCGCGATCTTGGTCCGGCTGCCGACCTCGCGGGCCGTCGCTCTGATCTCGACGATGTTCTGCTGGATCTCGGGGACTTCGAGCTTGAACAGCGCCTTGACGAAGAGGCCGTCGGCGCGGCTCAGGATGAGGCGCGGGCCCTTCGGCGTCTCCTCGACGCGCTTCAGCACGGCGCGGATCGGCTCGCCCTGATGGAAATGCTCGCGGTGGTTCTGCTCGCGATAGGGGATGATCGCTTCCGCCTCGCGGAACTTGTTGAGCATGACGACCAGCTTGCCGCGCTCGATCTGCTGGATCTCGCCCGAGAGCAGGTCGCCGACGCGAGAGGCGAACTCGTCACGAATCTTGGTGCGCTCGCCCTCACGGACGCGCTGGATGATGCGCTGCTTGGCGGCCTGGATGGCGGCACGGCCGAAGACCGTGAAGTCGAGGGGCTCCTCCATCACGTCGCCGGGCTCGAAGCCCTCGTCGAAGATGCGTGCCTCCTCGAGGGAGATCTCGCGCGCAGGGTCCTCGACCGTCTCGACGACCGTCTTGAGGAGCACGATGCGGATCTCGCCCTTGGAATCGTCGATCTCGACCTCGGCCTGCACGGTCGGACCGTACTTCTTCGCCAGCGCAGCCATGAAGCCGTCCTGCAGCAGACCGTACAGCTCCGCGCGATCGAGCTGCTTCGAGTTCGAGAGCTCGCGAAAGGCGGCCAACATCTCTGCGGAACTGACCATCGTGGACCTCGCTGATAAGGGCCGCCTTTTGGGCGCCCGTGACTCTTGGATGACTAGAAGCGAAACGCCAGCCGCGCCTCCTTGACCGCAGCGAGCGGAATCCGCTTCGCCTCTCCACGCTCGGGCCGGAGCGTGACCACCGGACCGTCTGCCTCTTCCTCGACGCCAACGATCTCGGCCTCGAAGCGACCACCCGCTTCGGGCGCGAGGACGTTCGCCCATCGACCCACAAACCGTTGCCACTCCGCGAGCGTTCGCAGCGGACGCTCACCGGGAGACGACACCTGCAACACGTATCGTTCAGCGACCAGCGAGCCGTCGTCCAGCCGAGCTTCGAGCGCTCTCGACGCGCGCGCACAATCGTCGACCGTCACCTTCTCTCCATCCTGCCGATCGATGCGAACCTCGAGCACCGGCCGGGTCCGAGTGCCACCCTGCCGAAGCTCGACGAGATCGTAACCAACCTCGGCAAGACCTTGGACGACAACATGTTCCAGCTCGTCGTTCATGTCGTCTCTAGGCAACCTCAGAGAATAAAAAAATGTGGGGAGCATCCCCCACATTTTGCGCACGGCCCGAAGTCCGCTCGCACCTTAATAGTAAGAGCCGACCGGGACAGGGTCAAGCTGCATTGGCGATCACGGATCGAGCATCAGCACACCGAGTTGACGTCCCGCGTCACCCGCACGGTGGGAGAAGAAGCGGTCGTTGTCGTGGCGCGTGCAGAACGGGCTGATGGAGATCTGGCGCACGCCACACGCTCGCGCGTGCTCGGCGATGATCGCGCGAAGATCGACGTATGTCGGCTGCTTCGTCTCCTTGCCGGTGAGTCGCGTGGCGACGTCCGCGCTCACCTCGTAGCACCGTCCACAGATCGCCGGCCCGCAGTGCACGAACAGCTCGCCGGCGGCGAAGCCGAGCGCGGCGAGCTCGGTGATCGCGACGGCGGTGATCCTCGCCTCCGTCCCCCGCCAGCCGGAGTGGACGACCGCCGCGGCACCGGCCGGATGCACGATGAACACGGGGACACAGTCCGCCACGGTGACGGCCATCGCCGTGCCGCGAACGGCCGCCAGATGCCCGTCCGCCGCGTCGCCGCGCAGCCAGCCACGCCAGCCACTCTCGTGAACCGTGACGTCACGTCCGTGTACCTGTGCCGCGGTCGCGAGGCGAACGGCCGCGCCGCCAAGCTGGGCCCGAAGCGCACTCCATCGCGCGGAAACGTCCCGCGCCGGCTCGTCGGACTGCATGGAGAAGGTGCCCGCGGCGCGGCCGGTCGTGAACGCCGTGACCCCGAAGGCGCGAAACGACTCGACGACTTCCGCGCCGGCGAGGACTGCCGCGGGCTCGACCACGCCACTCACTTCAGCCGACGGTCCTCCACGCGCTCCACCTTGGCACCGAGCGCACGGAGGCGCTCATCGATGCGCTCGTAGCCGCGCTCGATCTGCCCGACGTTGTCGATGATGCTCTCCCCTTCGGCACAGAGTGCCGCGAGCAGCATGGCCATGCCCGCCCGAATATCCGGGGATTCGACGCGGCCGCTATGCAGCTTGCTCGGGCCGACGACGACGGCGCGGTGGGGGTCGCAGAGCACGATGCGCGCGCCCATCCCGATCAGCTTGTCCACGAAGAAGAGGCGGGACTCGAACATCTTCTCGTGGATGACGATCACCCCCTCGCACTGGGTCGCGGTGACGAGCGCGATCGACATCGTATCGGCCGGGAACGCCGGCCAGGGCTGGTCCTCGAGCTTCGGAACGGCACCGCCGAGATCGCTCCGGATCACCATGTCCTGCTGGCCGGGGATCACGAGGTCTTCCCCCTCGATGCGACAGACGACACCGAGCCGCTCGAAGCCCAGGAGCGTGGAGCGCAGATGCTCCACGCCAGCCTTCTCGATCGTGATCTCGGAGCGTGTCACCGCGGCCAACCCGATGAACGAGCCGACCTCGATGTGATCGGGGCCGATGGCGTACGTGCAACCGTGCAGTGGCCGGCCGCCGTGGATCGTGATCGTGTTCGTCCCGATCCCCTCGATGCTCGCGCCCATCGCGACGAGGAACTTGGCGAGGTCCTGCACGTGCGGCTCGCTCGCCGCGTTGCGCAGGACGGTCGTCCCTTCGGCGGCGACGGCGGCGGCGAGGGCGTTCTCGGTGGCCGTGACGCTCGGCTCGTCGAGAAAGACGTCCGCGCCGCGCAGGCGACTGGCGCGGAGGACGAACGCCTCTTCGAAGCTGAAGGTCGCGCCGAGCTGCTGCAGCGCGAGGAAGTGTGTGTCGACGCGCCGGCGGCCGATGACGTCTCCGCCCGGCGGCGGGAGCTTGATCTCGCCGCAGCGCGCGAGGAGCGGTCCGGCGAGGAGGATCGACGCGCGGATCTTCCGGCAGAGCGCGGGATCGAGCTCGGTGGCCCGGACCGACGTCGCGTGAATGGTGAGGGAATTGCGCGCCGTCCACTCGGCCTGCGCGCCGATCGACTGGAGGAGCTGGACGAGGGTCTCGACGTCCCGGATGCGCGGGACGTTCTCGAGATGCACCGGCTCCTCGCAGAGCAGCGAGGCTGCGACGATCGGCAGCGCGGCGTTCTTGTTACCGGAGGGGCGGATGCGGCCGGACAGCTTGTGACCGCCCTGGACGACGAACTGCTGTGCGCTCATGGGAGTAGTGCGGATGACGGGCGCGAAGGGAGACGCCCAGGTTCGGAGAGCCGGGAAACTTCCCGGTGGTGCGATGACGAGTCAAGCGGTGCAATTGCCACAGCGCGAGGCTGAGCGGCGCAGCCACTGCACCCTTCGCGCCGCCGGATGGGCGCGCCGTCGCATGAGCCGTGACGCTTGACACCTACGCGCAGCGATTGGTACGATGGCCCAGCGCCCTCGGGTGTGGCCCTGCCCTTGCACTCCGCGGTGGTGGACCGGCGATTGCGCGCGGCCGGTGGGCGCCAGGCCTCTCATCTAGCCCAGGTATGCGATGATCGTCTCGTTCGCACGCGCCGGCGCGTGGCTGCTGGTGCAGGCGGCGCAGTTCCCCGACACCGTGTTGATGCGGCAGGTCGGGCAGGAGCGTGGGTGGTTCGAGAAGACCACCGCGATCGCGGGTGGTCTGATGACGATCGCACTGCTGGTGCTCGCGGTGGCGTTGGTGCCGGCCGCGTGGAACTTCCGGAAGAGCTACGCGAAGGTCAGCGACCTCCTCGATCGCGTGTACGGCGACATCAATCCGTTGATGCGCCACGCGAGCGCGATCGCGGACAACGTGAACTACATCACGACGTCGGTTCGCACGGACGTGCAGCAGGTGAACGCGACCATCGCGGCGGCAAACCAGCGGTTGCAGCAGGCAATGGCGCTGACGGAACAGCGACTCGGCGAGTTCAACGCGCTGCTCGAGGTGGTGCAGGAGGAGGCAGAGGGGATGTTCATCGCGACGGCATCCACAGTGCGTGGGGTGCGCACCGGGGCGGCCGCGCTTCACACCGAGGACGAGGACGCGCTGAGCGCGACCGGTCCGACGCCAGAGGAACACGACGATGGCTACAGCGATCCCGACGAGCCCGAAGCGGGGGCCCCGCGTCCGCGAGTCCGCCCGCGAGGGCGAGATTGGACGTGATGCGCAGTACGACCTGCTCACCGCGGCGCTCATCGGTGCCGCGATCGGCGCGACAGCGACCCTGCTCCTCCGACGCGGCCCATCCGGGATGCGCCCTGTCACGCCCGTCATGCGCGGCGCAAAGTGGGCCGGGCGCGGTGCGGCCGCGGCCAGCATGGCGGGAGCGAAGTGGGCGCGCGAGCACGGCGGTGAGCTCATCGACCGCATCCCGATGGATCGGATCGAGCACGATGTCCGCGAGACGGTGGGCGAGGCCCGCGACCGGATCGACGGCTTCGTTCAGCATGAGCTTCGCGACCTCCGCAAGGCGCTTCGCCGCCAGCGGCGCCGGCTCGGGATCTAGCAGGGCTCGCAGCGCAGGCCAGGCGGCGCTTCGCGCCGCCGGCCTCGTGGGCGCCGCGATCGTGCTCGTGGCGCTCCTCCCGAAGGCGGCCTACGCCTGGACGCCGGGCACGCACGTGTACCTCGGCGAAGCCGTGCTGCGTTCGCTCGCGCAACTGCCCACGACGGTGGGAGATCTGCTGCGCGCGTTTCCGTACGACTTCCTGTACGGATCGATCGCCGCCGACACGAGCATGGCGAAGAAGTACGTGCCGACGGGGCGCCACTGTCACTCATGGACCGTCGGGCTGGAGATTCACGCCGCGGCCCCCGACGAGCCGCTGCAGGCGTTCGCGCTGGGCTACCTCTCCCACCTCGCCGCCGACGCGATCGCGCACAACCACTTCGTGCCGAAGCAGCTCGCCGTCACGGCGAGCACCTCGTCGCTGGGGCACAGCTACTGGGAGAGTCGCTTCGAGACGCATCTCGGGTCGGCATGCGCCCGCCAGGCGCGCGACCTGATTCTCCTCGACCACTCGCGCGCCGACGCGTTGCTCGACCGGATCCTCAGCCCGACGATCTTCAGCACCCAGACGAACCGCCGGATCTTCCGCGGCATGGTGCACGCGGCCGACAACGAGGGCTGGCAGCGGATCTTCGCGCTGATGACGGAGAACAGCCGGTGGGATCTCGCCGACGCGGAAGTCGGCCGATACCTCGATCACGCGTACGACTCGATCATCGACTTCCTGATCAAGTTCGACCACTCGGTGCCGTATCGCCTCGACCCGTCGGGGGACGAGGCGCTTCGCCGTGCGAAGCGCGTACGCCGTGACGCGCTGCGCTCGGGCGGCGCGGAGCTGGCGCGCGCCGAGGCCGAGCGCAACTTCGGTCTTCCGGTAGCGACGCTCGGCTACGCGCGCGCCCTCGAGGCGCCACTCTACGACGTCAGTCGCGTCGTCAGCAACTGATTGAGCTTCCTCGGGTCGGCGCGGCCCTTCGACTTCCTCATCACTGCGCCGACCAGCACGCCCTGCAGCTTCTTCTCGCCGTTGCGGAACCGCTCCGCCTCGTTGGGGTTCTCGGCAATGACCTCGTCGAGCCAGGCGGAGAGCTGGGAGTCGTCGTCCACCTTGACGAGCCCCTCACGTTCGGCGATCTGCGCGGGCTGATCGCCTGTCGCGACCATGTGTGAGAAGATCTGCTTCCCCGCGGTGTGGCTGACGATGCCATCGCGCACGAGCCCGAGCAGCGAAGCCAGGTCGAATGGCCGGACGCGGAAGCGTGAGATGTCCTCGCCGGACGTCTTGATGGTCGCCATCACCTCGCCCATGACCCAGTTCGCGGCGGCCTTGGGCTCTCCGTGCGCGCGCGCGACTTCCTCGTAGTAGTCGGCGAGCCGCGGATTGGAGGTGAGCACCTCGACGTCATAGTCGCCGAGCTTGTAGTCTGCCGCGAAGCGCGCGCGCCGTGCGGCGGGGAGCTCGGGGAGGTCGTGGCGTGCCTTGTCGATCCACCCCTGATCCAGGATGAGCGGGGGCAGATCGGGCTCCGGGAAGTAGCGGTAGTCGTGGCTCCCTTCCTTGGAGCGGGCCGGGCGCACCGTGCTGCCGTCCCAGAGCATCGTCTGCTGCTCGATCACTCCGCCCGACTCGAGTACCGACACATGCCGCGCGAACTCCACGTCGATGGCGCGCTCGACGCCCGAGAAGGAGTTCATGTTCTTCACTTCGGTCTTCGTGCCGAGCTTCGTATCGCCGCGGCGCCGCGCGCTGACGTTCGCGTCCACGCGCAGACTTCCCTCCTCCATGTTGACGTCGCTGACGTCGACGTACTCGAGGATCTGCTTGAGCACGCGGAGGTACGCGCCCGCCTGCTCCGCCGAACGGATGTCGGGCTCGCTGACGATCTCGATGAGCGGAACGCCCGAGCGATTGAGATCGACTGCCGTGACGCCGGGAAAGCGATCGTGGATCGACTTGCCCGCATCGTCTTCCATGTGCACGCGCGTGATGCCGATGCGGATCGGCGAGCTGTCGCCGCGCGCTCCGATCTCGATCCACCCGCCGAGGGCGAGCGGCTTGTCGAACTGCGAGATCTGGTAGCCCTTGGGCAGATCGGGATAGAAGTAGTTCTTGCGCGCGAAGACCGAGACCGGCTGCACGTCGCAGTTGAGCGCGAGCGAGGCGCGCGTCGCGAGGCCGACGGCCTGCTTGTTCACCACCGGCAGCGCACCGGGCAGCGCGAGGCACACCGGACAGGTATTCGCGTTCGGCGCCGCGCCGTACTCCGCCGAGCAGGCGCAGAACAACTTCGTGCGCGTCTTGAGCTGGACGTGCACCTCGAGGCCGACGACCATCTCCCACCGGTCCAACGCGGACTTCGACTCGGGGGTCGTCATGCGAGCGCCTCCGCGCCGAGGGCGCGCTCCAGGGCATACGCCGCAGTGAACATCCGCGCCTCGTCGAAGTGCGACGCGAGGAACTGTCCACCGACCGGCAGGCCGTCGATGCGACCGATGGGGATCGACATCGCGGGCACGCCGGCAAGGTTCGCGGTCGCGGTGAAGATGTCGCTCAGATACATCTCGTAGGGATCAGAGATGGCGCCGATCGGGAACGCGGTCGAAGGCGCGGTGGGCGTGAAGAGCACATCGACGCCGGAATCGAAGACGCGACGGAAGTCGTTCGCGATGAGCGTCCGTACCTGCTGCGCCTTCCGGTAGTACGCGTCGTAGTAGCCCGCGCTCAGTACGTAGGTGCCGAGCAGGATGCGCCGCGTGACCTCGGGCCCGAATCCGCCCGAGCGCGTCGCCTCGTACATGCCGCGCAGACCGTCGCCGGTGAGACGCAACCCGTATCGCACGCCGTCGAAGCGCGCGAGGTTGGACGACGCCTCGGCGGGCGCGATGATGTAGTAGACCGGAATCGCGAGGTCGGTGTGCGGCAGCGAGACTTCCTTCACCGTCGCGCCGAGCGCCCTGAGGTGCTCGATCGCCGCGTCGCACTTCGCGCGGATCTGCGGGTCGAGCGAGGCCGGGAAGTATTCCTTCGGCAGGCCGATGACGAGCCCCTTCACCTCCGCGTCCGCGTTGGCGGAATAATCCGGCACGGCGATGTCGGCCGACGTCGAATCCATCGGGTCATGGCCGGCGATGACGGCAAGTCCGCGCGCGGCGTCGTCCACGGTCTGGCCGAACACACCGACCTGGTCGAGCGACGAGGCGAAAGCGACGAGCCCGAAGCGACTCACGCGGCCGTACGTCGGCTTGACGCCGACGATGCCGCAGAACGCCGCGGGCTGGCGCACCGACCCGCCGGTCTCGGAGCCGAGCGCGATGGAGACGATGCCCGACGCGACGGCGGCGGCGGATCCGCCTGACGAGCCGCCAGGGACGCGGTCGAGGGCGATGGGGTTCTTCGTGGGCCCGTACGCACTGTGCTCGGTCGACGAGCCCATCGCGAACTCGTCCATGTTCGTCTTGCCGAAGACGATCCCACCGGCTTCGCGCAGGCGCTTCACGACGGTCGCCTCGTAGGGGCTGACGTATCCCTCGAGGATGCGCGAGCCGCACG
>DASVNI010000110.1:0-12914 GCA_036383935.1 Gemmatimonadaceae bacterium
CAGCGCTCACGCGCCCAGCGCCTCCTCGATCCATCTGTCTACGCCGGCGCGATCCGTCCCCGCACAGCGATACGCGACGTAGCCGTCCGGCCGCACGAGATAGAGTGCGCTGTCGCGAACGCCGAGGCGCTCGAACGCGACTCCGCTCTCGTCTATTAGAGCGTCGGCTGTAGCAGCCGACGCGTCAGGCGATACGAGCCGCCGAACGCGGAGGAAATCAGGACGCAGTCGTCCGTGCTTGGTGCTTGGCAGGTGCAGATCCCTCGACTCGCTTCGCTCGCTCGGGATGACGGTCGCCGTGCGCTGTTCTCCGTGCCCTCGGTCGTCGTCGTCCGCGCCTCCGCGTTGGCATACCAGCAGCGTGAAGCACGCCCCAACCACCTCGCGCTGCAGCGTCGACTCGCGACCGTTCACGCGAACCGGTGCATCGGGCAGTCGCTCCCCGGCGCGCGGCCCATCCGACAGCTCCGGCACCCCCTCCGTCGCCAGCGAGCTGGCCCGATACTGGATCCCGAGCTCCGACACGAACCGGAAGGCGAACGTCCGCAGGCGCTCACCGCCGATCGCGAACGGGACGATCCTCGGGAGCACCACACGCCGCAGCCACGCAACCGCCGCATTGCTCGACATCGCGCGCGTGAACAGCCCGAAGATGCGGTCCGTGCCGCGCAGCAGCGCGTGCCCCACGGGCCATCGCTCTTCCTCGTACGTGTCGAGCAGCGTCGCGCGTGCCGTGCCGCGTACCACGAGCGCCAGCTTCCAGCCAAGGTTCCACGCGTCCTGCATCCCCGTGTTCATCCCCTGGGCGCCGACCGGGCTGTGGATGTGCGCTGCGTCGCCGACTATGAAGATGCGCCTCGCACTGTAGTGCGAGGCTTGGCGGTGGTGCAGCCGGAAGTGCGCCAGCCACGCGGGGTCGCGCACTCGCACGCCGCCGCCCGTCGCGTCGTCAATCGCGCGCTGCAGCTCGGCGAGCGTCAGCGGCGTCTGCATCGGACGACTCTCCTGGCCTCGCTCCGCCGACACGCTCACGGGCGGCGTCCGCGTCGACAGCGCGATCACACGCCAGGTCGCCGGCCTGCCGAGTGGGAAGAAGAGCGCGACGCCATAGCGGCCGGGAAATGCGTGCAGCGTGTCGCGCTGCAGCAGATCGTCTGGCGCGTCCGCCTCCACGTCGCCGAGCATGAACCGCTGCTCGTAGGCGTCCCCCTCGAATGGGATCCCCGCCAGCGTGCGCACCGTGCTGTGCGCGCCGTCGCAGCCGACGAGATACTGCGTACGCACCCGCTCCTCGGTGCCGTCGCGGTGGCGGAGCGTCGCGTCGACGCCCTCAGCGTCGGCGTCGTACCGCACGAGCTCCACCCCGCGCTCGATCGCGATCCCGCGCGCGGCGAGATGTTCGCCGAGCAGCGCCTCCGTCTCCGCCTGTGAGACGAAGAGGATGAAGGGGAAGCTCGTGTCCTCGGCGCCGAAGTCGTTCAACCGGAAGCCGGCCGAGCCGCCGCTCTCGAAGTGGAAGCGCAGTGACGCCGTGGAGTTTCCCCGCGCGACGAGCGCGTGGGCGAGGTCGTACGGCTGCAGCAGCTCGAGCGTCCGCGCCTGCACGCCCAACGCGCGCGACTCGTGCACCCGATCGAGCGACCGGTCGACGAGCCGGAAGGGGACGCCGAACGACGCGAGCTGCGCGGCGAGCGCGAGCCCGGTCGGGCCGGCACCGACGATGACCACGGCGGGCGTGTCGTTCACCCCGCAATGATAGGTGTTCTCGCCGGACCCGCGATAGCTTTCGCATGCATCACTCGGATCAGAGCCAGCTCCCGCACGATCACGCCCGCCGCGGCGTCTTCCTCGCCCTCGCCGCGGCGACGCTGTTCGGCATCAGCGCGCCCTTCTCGAAGCTGCTGCTCGGCGACGCGAAGCCTCAGCTCTTCGCCGGCCTCCTCTACCTCGGCTCCGGCGCGGGGCTCACGCTCTTCTGGCTCTTCCGTCGCGCCACCACGGGGCGATCGACCAACGCGCTGACGCGCCGCGACGCCCCCTGGCTCGCCGGCGCGACCCTCGCCGGCGGCGTGCTCGCGCCACTCTGCCTGATCACTGGGCTCGCACTGACCCACGCATCGACGGCGTCGCTGCTGCTCAACCTCGAGGCGGGGTTCACGGCGGGGCTCGCCTGGTTCGTCTTCGGCGAGACGTTCCACAAGCGCATCGCGTTCGGCATGCTCGTCATCATCGCCGGCGGCGTCGTCCTGTCGTGGACGGGACGCTTCGAGTCGAGCGGCATCGTCGGTCCGCTGCTCGTCGCGGCGTCGACCTTCTGCTGGGGGCTCGACAACAATCTCACCCAGAAGATCTCGTCGGGCGACGCACTGCAGCTCGGGATGATCAAGGGTCTCGTCGCGGGGAGCGTGAACACCAGCCTCGCCTTCGCGTTCGGTGCGAGGTGGCCCGGCGGAGAGCATCTCGCCGGCATCCTCGTGCTCGGCCTCGCGTGCTACGGGGCGAGTCTGGTGCTGTTCGTCCTCGCGCTCCGGCACATCGGTGCGGCACGCACGGGCGCGTCGTTCTCGATCGCGCCGTTCATCGCGACGGCGACGTCGCTGATCGTGTTTCGCGAGCATCCGACGATCGCGTTCACGGTTGCCGCGGTGTTGATGGCGATCGGGGTCTGGCTCCTGGTCAGTGAGAGCTCTGTTGGCGTGGCAACTACGGAACGCGGATCTTGAACGGCGATCGCGCGGAAAGAGCCGGAGCTTTCGCTCGGCCTTTGAACGGAATGGCCCCGGATCAACCCGGATTTGCCGGAATAAGCCGGATCTGCCCTCTCCGGATCGAGATGCGTACTCACGTGCATCGTTCCTCTCCATCCACATCACCAACAATTTGTTGATGCTGTGGTGGAGGGATCTTTCCGCGGACGCGGAGCGATCCGGCCGTGTCCGGGAAAAGCCGTGCTGTTATCCGCGTTCCGTCGTTGAAGAGGCCAGGCGAAGTCCCTTCAAGTGCAGATCCCTCGACTCGCTGCGCTCGCTCGGGATGACACCAGCTTCGCTGCGCTCGCTCGGGATGACACCAGCTTCGCTGCGCTCGCTCGGGATGACCGTTACTGGCTTCGCTCCTTCGGGATGACCACTGCCCCTCGGCGCGAGACACTCCACGCTACCAGCGCGACCCCGAGCAGCCCGACGATCCACGCGAAGACGTCTCCGATCCGCACGTACATCGTTGCTCCCGGTCCGCGCGGCACGTCCACGACGACTGACTCGTACGCCTTACCACTCGGGCGCAAGCCGAGCAGGCGGCCGCGCGAGTCGCTCACCGTGACGAGACCGTTCGCCGCCGAACGGACGATCGCGTAGCCGCCCTCCACGCCGCGCATCACCGCCATGCGCGCGTGCAGCCAGCCGTCGGTGGTGAAGTCCCATGCCGGCACGAGCATCAGGCCGAGCGAGCCCGCACGTGCGCCGGCCGCCGCGTCGCTGCGCAGCGTCTTCTGAAAGTCCATGTCCTTGCAGATCGCCACCGACTCGCCGGCGTCGAGCAGGCCAGGACCCTCACCGATCTTGTAGCCCGACTCCAGTCCCGGGATGTGGTGCCGCTTCGTGTACGTCGAGACGCGTCCGTCCTCGCTGATCGTGAACGCGGCGTTGCGACGCTCGGCGCCTGTCTCGTCGAAGCCGGCGACGATGCGCGTGTGCGTCTCGCGCGCCGCGCCAACGAGCAAACCGAGAACGGAATCCTGCTGCCCCAATGGGAGCCTTGCTGCTTTCTCGTCGAACACCACGACGCGCGCGCCAAGTGCCGCGAGTCGCCGCACCTCGGCTGCTTCATCACTGGCGACTACGCTCGCGGTGCGCGCGTCGTCGTGATTGCGCGCCGCGGCGCCGACACGAAGTGCGGCGCCGCCCGGTTCAGATAGTCGCCACATGCCGAACGCCACGTTGACGCACGCGAGCGCGAAGGGGAGCACGAGCGGCGAGAGGGAGAATCGCCGCAGCGCCAGCGCGATCCCCGCGGCGACGTACGCGATGAGGAAGCTCACCACCCACGGGCCGAACAGCGATGCGCTCTGGATCATCACCGGCGCCGAGATCTGGCTGTACGCCCACATGCCGAAGGTGCCGTGCGGCGAGAGCGACGCCGACAGAAACTCGAACCCCGTCCACAGCGCCGGAAAGACGAGCGTCGCGGCGAGCATCGGGAGTCGTCGCGCCGAGAATCGCGTCGCGAGCACGACGAGCGTGAAGGCGACCGCCGGTCCGAGCGCGGCGACGAGCACCACGCCGCCCATCACGTGGAGATACGGCCACAACATTCCGAGCTCGCCGAACGCGTAGGCGACGAGCGAGGCGATCGCGACGCGTTGCCACGACGTGTGGCCGAGCGCCAGCCAGAGCAGGGGCACCGGCGCGATCCACGCCAGCGGCCAGGCGTTCGGCGTGCCGAGCGCGAGGAAGAAGAGGATCGCGCTGGCGAGCGCACAGACGAGGGCTTTCATGATGGGACGAGGAACGACGCGAGGCATCGCCGGATCGACCGCCGATAGAGCGCGCGGAACTCGGCGACGCCGCCGGCCAGTCGCGACGCGCGATGCAGCGTGACGAGCCCCTGCGCCAGCGCCCAGAAGGTGATCACGACTTCGAACGGTTCCGCGTCGGGGGCGATGCGTCCACTCCGCTGCAGCTCCTCGAGGCGCGGGAGGAACTGTCGTCCGGCGGGGGAGCGCCCCGCGGCGAAGTCGTCGGGGAAGCGACGCGCGGCGGTGGACGGCAGGAGGAACGCCGCCTCGAACCGTCGCGGCTCATCGAGCGCGAACTCGAGGAACTCGTCCCCCGCCGCGGTGAGCCATGCGAGTGGATCCTCCACGTCGATCTTCGCGAGCCGATCGCTCCACCGGTCGAGCGCGTCGACGACGAGTGCATCGATCAGCGCGTTCTTGTCGGCGTAATGCCGGTAGATCGCCATCGGCGTGACGCGCACCTTCGCGGCGACCTGCCGCAGCGAGACGGCGTCGATGCCGCCCGCCGCGAAGAGCTTCCAGGCGGCGGCGAGGATGCGTTGATCGGTAGGGGCGGATGCCATGGTATACACTGTATACTTAAAATGGACACGGGACGCAAGACACTGTCGACGGTTTTTGGTTCACGGTTATCGGCCGGCCTCGGCACGCAGAGGCTCGCCCGAGGCAGGCTGTAAACCGTGAACCGTCAACCGAGAACCGCGTCCGAGAACCGCGTCCCTGGCGCCCACCCGTCCCTCCCCATATGTCTGCCGTCCGCCCCCGCGCGCCCGAACTTTGCGCCATGGGGCCGCTCCACGGACTCGAGCATTCCCTCGGCGGCGAGGCGCATGGACTCATCCCCCCGCACGGATCGGAGCGACGCGGCGGGCTTCGCGCGGCCGGCCGACGCACTGCGCGCGAGCGAGGCCCGCTACCGCGCGCTCTCCACCGCCAGCGCGGACGTCATCTACCGGATGAGCCCCGACTGGCGCGAGATGCGCCGGCTCGACGGGCGTGGATTCCTCGCCGACACGGCGGAGCCGATCGAGGGTTGGCTGGAGCGGTACATCCTTCCCGAGGACCGAGCATGGGTGATGGCGGCGATCGAGGAGGCGATCCGCGACAAGCGCGTCTTCGAGCTCGAGCATCGGGTGGTGCGCGCCGACGGGGCGACCGGCTGGACCTTCTCGCGCGCCGTGCCGCTGCTCGACGATGCCGGCGAGATCATCGAGTGGATTGGCGCGGCGAGCGACATCTCGGCGCGGAAGGAAGCCGAGGCGGCGCTGCGCGCGAGCGAGGCGCGGCTCCGGCGCATGATGAACGTCGACGGGGTGGGCATGCTGGTGTTCGAGGAGGCGACCGGTACGCTGCTCGACGTCAACGACGCGTTTCTGGATATGACCGGCTACGCGCGCGATCGAGTTGCGGCGCGCGCACTCGACTGGCGGATGCTCACGCCGCCCGAGTACATCGCGGCGAGCGAAGCGCAGATGGCGGCGCTGCACGAGGCCGGCCGCATCGGGCCGTACGAGAAGGAATACATCCGCGCCGACGGCTCACGCTCGTGGCTGCTGTTCGCGGGAGCCTCGCTGGGCAACGGCACGGTGGTGGAGTACTGCGCCGACATCAACGACCGGAAGCGCGCCGAGGCGGCGCTGCACGCGAACGAGGAGCGGCAAGCCTTCCTGCTCCAGCTCAGCGATGCGCTGCGGCCGCTCGCCGATCCCGTCGAGATGCAGAAGGTCACGATGCAGATGCTGGTCGAGCATCTCGATCTCATGCGAGCGTCCTACTTCGAGATCGATGCGGACGAGGCGGGCGCCACCCGGACGGCGACGTACGAGACCAGCGCGGCCGCCCCGATCCCCAACCGCTTTTTCTTCTCCGATTTTGGAGGCGACATCGCGGCGGAGTATCGTGCCGGCCACACCGTCGTCTTCGCCGACACCGAGAGCGATCCGCGCATTGCCGGGAGCCGGGCCACGTACCGTGCGATGGGCGTCCGCGCCTGGGTCGGCGTGCCCCTCGTGAAGGAGGGACGCGTCGTGGCGGTGCTGGGCGTCCACTCTCCCGATACGCGCGAGTGGACGAGCGCCGAGGTGCTCTTGCTCGAGGAGGTCGCCGAGCGCACGTGGTCGGCGGCCGAGCGCGCACGCGCCGAGGCGGTAGTACGAGAGAGCGAGGAGCGCCAACGCGAGGCACGCGAACGCGACGCGCTGCGCCGTCAGCTCGTGCAGGCCGAGGAAGAGGAGCGGCGACGGCTCGCCCGCGAGCTGCACGACGAGGCAGGGCAGCACCTCACGGCGCTCGGGCTCGGCCTGCAGGCACTATCGAACGTGGCCCTGCCCGGCTCCGAGATCGATCGGCGCACGACCGAGCTGCGCGCGCTCGCCAACACGCTCGCGGTGGAGATGCATGCCATCGCCGTGCGGCTTCGCCCCAAGGCGCTGGACGACTTCGGGCTCGAGGCAGCGCTTGCCGCGTACGCGGAGGAATGGGCGCGCCACTCGGGGATCGAGGTGGACCTTCACGCGGCGGTCGGCGCCGAGCGGCTCCCGACCGCGGTCGAGACCGCGGTCTACCGCGTCGTGCAGGAGGCGCTCACCAACATCGCGCGGCACAGCGGGGCGAAGCACGCGGGCGTCGTCGTCGAACGACGCGAGGGGCACGTGGTCGCCGTGGTGGAGGACGACGGGCGGGGATTCCCCGTGCCCGACAGCTCGGGCGCGCCGCTGAAGGATCTAGCCGGCCTGGGCCTGCTCGGGATCCGCGAGCGCGTGGCTCTGCTCGGCGGTACTCTCGACGTGGAGGCCACCCCGGGCAGTGGGACCACGCTGTTCGTCCGGGTTCCCCTCGCCGATGCGGGGGCGGTGACGGCGCCCTGACCCAGCCGCCTGCTCCATTACATTGAAGTGGCGTGAGTGATCCGCCAGCCGACTGCGACGCTGGTCGGCGCCCGCCCAAGCACCGCCCCACGTACACCGCTTCCGAGGGTATTTCCCCTGGCACCGCAATTCATCTACGTCATGAAGGCTCTGCGGAAAGTCGTTCCGCCGAGCCGAGTGATCCTCGACGACATCTGGCTCTCGTTCTATCCCGGCGCGAAGATCGGCGTCCTCGGCGCCAATGGCGCGGGCAAGTCGTCGCTGCTGCGCATCATGGCCGGCGTCGACCAGGACTTTCAGGGTGAAGCGTGGGCCGCGAAGGGGACGAAGATCGGGTACCTCCCGCAAGAGCCCCAGCTCGATCCGACCAAGGACGTGCGCGGCAACGTCGAGCTGGCCGTCGCCGCGCAGCGCAAGCTGCTGAATCGATTCGAGGAGATCAGCGCCGCCTTCGCCGAGCCCGACGCCGACTTCGACAAGCTGATGGAGGAGCAGGCGCGCGTGCAGGAGCGGATCGACACGCTCGATCTGTGGAACCTCGACAACAAGATCCAGATCGCCATGGAGGCGTTGCGTCTGCCGCCGGACGACGCGGACGTGACGAAGCTGTCGGGTGGTGAAAAGCGCAGAGTGGCGCTGTGCCGCGTGCTGCTCGAGCAGCCCGACATGCTGCTCCTCGACGAGCCGACCAACCATCTCGACGCCGAGAGCGTCGAGTGGCTCGAGCGGTTCCTCGCCGAGTTCCCCGGGACGGTGGTGGCGATCACCCACGATCGCTACTTCCTCGACAACGTCGCGAAGTGGATCCTCGAGCTCGACCGCGGGAAGGGGATCCCGTGGGAGGGGAACTACTCGAGCTGGCTCGATCAGAAGAAGAACCGGCTCGCGCAGGAGGAGAAGACCGAGAGCGCGCGCCAGCGTGCGCTGCAGCGCGAGCTCGAGTGGGTGCGCATGGCGCCGCGTGCTCGGCAGGCGAAGTCGAAGAGCCGCATCCAGAAGTACGAGGAGCTCGCCGCGGAGGACACCGGCGAGAAGGTGCTGCAGCAGGAGATCACCATCCCGCCGCCGCCGCGGCTCGGCAACGACGTCGTCATCGCGAAGGGATTGAAGAAAGCGTACGGCGACAAGGTGTTGTTCGACGATCTCACCTTCTCGCTGCCGCGCGGTGGCATTGTCGGTGTGATCGGACCGAACGGCGCTGGTAAGACGACGACGTTCCGGCTGATCCTCGGCGAGGAGAAGCCCGACGGCGGCGAAATCAAGGTCGGCGACACGGTGACGCTCGCGTACGTCGATCAGGGACGCGTGCTGGATCCGAACAAGACGGCGTATCAGGAAGTGAGCGAGGGGCGCGACGAGATCCAGGTCGGCAACCGCGAGATCAACGCGCGGGCGTATCTGAGTCAGTTCAACTTCCGCGGCACCGATCAGCAGAAGAAAGTGGGCGACCTGTCAGGCGGTGAAAGAAATCGCCTGCATCTCGCCAAGCTGCTGAAGAGTGGTGGCAACGTGCTGCTGCTCGACGAGCCGACGAACGATCTCGACGTCGACACGTTGCGCGCGCTGGAGGAGGCGCTGCTGCAGTTCGCGGGGTGCGCGGTGGTGATCTCGCACGATCGGTGGTTCCTCGATCGGATCGCGACGCACATTCTCGCGTTCGAAGGGAATTCGGAAGTCGTCTGGTTCGAGGGCAACTTCAAAGAATACGATGCTGATCTGCGCAGGCGGAAAGGTGCTGACGCCGACACGCCGCACCGGGTGACCTACAAGAAATTGGTGCGTAGCTAGTTAGCTCGGCCGATGCTCGCGTAAGTACGCTCACCCGCGACGCGTATCGCGTGTCATGCTTAGGGCATGATTCGAAGTGCTCGGACACCCTTGCCGTGAAGCCTTGGGGCACACTGGTTCGTCTTCGGGTATGCGAACGAACTTCATGCGCGCGTGCAACGCGCTGACGGCAATCCCGATTCTCGCCGCCACGCTTGTAACGGCGACGCCTGCGAATGCGCAACGCCCGGTCATGCCTCGCGTTCGGCCAGAACCTCATGAGTCCTCCGTGTCCGAGACATGGGGCTCCTGTAGGCGCGTGGCGTTACGTGCCGCGCCGTCCGAGCGGGCGCGCGTGGTGGGGATCGTCGACTCGGGGAAGATCGTCCGCTTCGTCGAGACGGTGCGCGTCACGGCGAGCCCGGGAATCGTGGTCGTGCGCCGAACGCATACGCTGACGCAGCGTCTCGAGGGACGCGATGGACGACCGGTCGCGATCAAGCACCCGAAGCGCTGGCGGCTCGCCGTCGGCGACAGCGTCTACATCGTCGACGAGCTGACGGACTACGACAAGTACGACAACTACGTCTTCAGTCTCCGCGGGCACGAGGACACCACGACCATCTTCTGGGACGAGAGGAGGACGTTTGTCGTTCCGGGTGCTCTCGAGCGCGAGCCGCGCTGGGCTGCGACAGCCGAGTCGCTAGTGACAGCCGAGTCGCCTGTGACAGGCGACTCGTCTGTGAGAGCCGAAATGGTCGAGGAGATGGATCAGGACTGGTGGTCGCGCGTCCGAACGGCGTCCGGGCTCACGGGATGGACGCATGGAGGGGAGGATGAGTGGACGGGACGCTCGCACAGGGACTACCCGCTATCGAGGTGCGTGGCGGGGGCGAGTCGTCGCTGAGGGTCGGTGTGTAGCGCGGACGCGCTCGGTCGTCTTATCCGTATGCCGATCCTGCCCGCCTGGTTGCTTCCGCGGCGCCGCGCCGCCGCGACCCTCCTCTGCCTCGGCGCGGCCGCCGCGTGCCGTCCGCTCGGCGACACGCCTGCTCGGGCCGCAGACCTGCCGGCCGAAGCGCCCGCGCCGGACGCGCCCGCCGCGACGTACGACGCATTCGGCTTCGCGTTGCTCGGGCGCCTTGCCGCCGACGCGCCTGGCCGCAACGCCGTCATCTCGCCGGCCAGCGCCGGGCTGGCACTGGCCATGGCGCTCGAGGGCGCCGCGGGCGACACCCACGACTCCCTCGCGGCCACGCTCGGCCTCCGCGGCGGCGACCCCGGCGCGGTCACGGCGCAGAACGGGGCGCTGCTCCGCGCCCTGCGCGACGCGCCCGAGGTGACGCTTGCGGTCGCCAACGCGATGTGGGGGCGCGCCGACGTGCGCTTCGATCCCGCCTTCCTCAGCCGCGTCCGCGGCGACTACGGCGCCGAGGTGGCGGCGCTCGACTTGAGCACGCCCGCCGCGCTCGCGCGGATTAACGCGTGGGCGAGCACGGCCACCCGCGGCAAGGTGCCGCAACTGCTCGCCGACCCGCCGGCGCCCGACGTCGCGCTCGTGCTGGCCAACGCCGTCTACTTCAAGGGCCGGTGGGCGTCGGCGTTCGCGCCGGAGCGAACGGCCGAGCGGACGTTTCACCGGGCGGACGGCACCACGCGGGCGCATCCAATGATGGCGCAGGAGGGCGACTTCGGGTACACGGTTGGCGAGGGCTTCCGCCTCGCGCGGCTGCCCTACCGTGGGGGGCAGTTCAGCATGTACGTCCTGCTCCCCGACTCCGGCCAATCGCTCGCCACCCTCACGGACCGCCTGACGGCGGCGCGGTTCCGGGCGGCGGTCGCCGCTGCGGCACCTCGCCCGCTGGCGCTGGTGCTGCCGCGCTTCACGCTCGCGTGCGCGGCGGATCTGCGGCTGCCCGTCGCCGCGCTTGGGGCGGGCAACGCATTCGACCCCGACCGGGCCGACTTCCGCCGCCTCCTCGCGCCGGCCGGCGCCGGGATCCGGCGCGTGTGGCTCAGCCGCGCCCTCCAGCGGAGTGTCATCGAGGTGAACGAGGAGGGCACCGAGGCGGCCGCCGCCACAGCGGTCGAGGCCAGCGGGGACTCGGCGGTCGTGGTGCCTCCCGTGCCGTTCACGGTCGACCACCCGTTCCTCTTTGCGATCCGCCACGACCCGACGGGGGCGCTCCTGTTCGTGGGTCGGGTCACCGACCCAGCGGGCGACTGCGGCCGCCAGTAGCGACGCATCCGCCACCGTGACCGAGGCAACATCGCGCGCACGGCACCGCCGCGCCGGTATTGCAACGCGCTCTTACTGGGTCCGCGGCAGTGCGAAAGTGAAGGGCTGCTGCACGAGGCCGTTTGACGTCGGTGTGGGGCTTTGGGCCGACCGAGGCGTCGGTTTGGGTGATGTAGGTCAGTTGGTTCCTGCTCGCGCAGCCGCGGTAAGCACCACTGCTTGCGTCAGCGCCTTGTCGAGCGTCGTGTAGCGAAAGCGAATGCGTCCACGTTCATCGACGACGAAGTATTGCGGCGTGCCGAATACCTGGAACGCCCGGCCCGCCTCGCCCCACGTATCGTGATGCACCGGGACATCCAGCTTGCTGCTCGCGACGAACGCACGCACTGCCGGCGACGGCGCTTCGTCCGTGATCGCAACCAAGGCGACGCCGGCCGAATCGAGCCGGTGCGCGAACGCAGGAAGGAGAGTGAGTTGCTGGAGAGACGGCGCACAGAAGCGCGACCAGAAGGTGACCACCCCGACGCGACCGCCGAGGGCGGCGCCGAGCCGCTGCGTGGTCGCGTCAGTGGTCTGAAGCCGAAGTGAGCCCTCGAGCGTGATGATGGTGGCGTCAGCCATGACAGCCGTGCGCATCGCTTCCGACGCATCATGAAGGGCTCCGGCCCAGGCGGTGTGCGACACGAATCTCTCGCTGAGAGTGGACAGCGAGTCCGCTTCGCGCCGGCTCGTGGACGGATCGACCGCCACTCGAGCCAGAAGAGGTAGGGCCAGCTCCGTCTTCCCGATCTTCAGCGCGGTTCGCGCGACACGACGGAAGAGCGCGGGATCCCATCCGCCGCTCGTGGCCCGCTCGAGGCTGTCCAACCCCTCGGGGATCTTGCCCTGGGAGACGAGCGCGTCGCCTATCGTCGCCATGATCTCGCGCGCCGTTGCGCTGTCGACGCGCGCTTGCTCGACTGTAGTCCGCTCGAGCGGGCGGAGTGAGTCCTGCGGCGTCTGGAGCCGCCCGAGCACACTGCGGAGTCGCTCGACCGCGGCGTCACGCACCATCGGCGCGCGCATGAGGATCATGGTGTAGATCCCGGCCGCGTTCGCCGGCGAGTGTGCAGCGTTCCGGTCGGCCCAGCGCAGAATGGCCGAGCTGTCCTTTGCCGCGATGGCGAAGTTCAGTCCGTTGTTGTAGAGCAGGAAGGCGAGCTGACTGGGCGCAGGCCAGAACCTCTCGGCCAGCGCGAGGCCTCGGGCCGGCTGGTTCGTGTCGAGCTGTGACTGGTAGCGCCAAACCAGCACCTCGGGTGCCGAGCTCGTGTCCCGCACGAGCCAATCGCGCCATACGCGAGCGATCTGCTGCGCCGCGGGACAGGCCTGATAATCCAGCTGGACCGAATACGCCCGCACCGAGGACACCTCGGCGGGGGTCGGATGCGGCTGCGCGCGGAGCTGAGCATCGAATCGCTGCAGGCGAGCGCAGTGTTCCGCGGCGGTGCTGTCCGCGTGCGCCTGGCCGAACATGAAGCGCTCA
>DASVNI010000111.1:0-5512 GCA_036383935.1 Gemmatimonadaceae bacterium
GCGAGCAACATCGGCGAGGAGTGGGGCTTCCTCGGCCTTGCCGCGATCACCGTTGCCTTCGCCGCCTACGGGCTGCTCGGCTTCCGGATCGCACGGCAGGCGCGCTCTCCCTTCCTCCAGCTCGTGGCGGTGGGGCTGACCTTCGTCACGGTGATCACCGCGTACCTCCACATCGGAGTGGTGATCGGGCTCCTGCCGACGACGGGCCTCACCCTTCCATTCGTCTCATACGGACGCTCCAACATCGTGCTCACGATGTTCCTCACCGGTGTCCTCGTGAACATCGGCAGCACGAAGGAACGGGTGATCGGAAGCGGCGCGACCGATCCACTCGCCCTCGCCCCAACCCCCGCCTGAGCGTGGCCGCGTCGCGCGACCAGGTCACGGTGTTGTTCGCCGGCGGTGGCACCGGCGGACATCTCTATCCCGGGCTGGCGATCGCCCGCACGCTCGTGCGACTGGAGCCTCGCGTGCGTCCCTTCTTCATCGGGGCACTGCGGGGGATCGAGAAACATGTCCTGCCGGGGACGGAATTCCCCCATCTCCTGCTCGATCTCCATCCGCTCTACCGCTCGCGGCCATGGGATAACTGGCAAACTCTCGTTGGGGCCATGGGCGCGTGGCGCGCCGTCGGCGCGTTGGCGCATCGTGAGCGGCCGCGGTTGATCGTCGGCACCGGCGGCTACGCGGCGGGGGTGGCGCTCGCGTATTCGGTCGTGCATCGCATCCCCATCGTGCAGCAGGCGGGTGACAGCCATCCCGGGCTCACGGCGCGCGCCTTCCGCCGCTGGACCCGTGAGACCTATCTCGCCTTTCCCGAAGCTGCCCGGGTGCTCGGCGGCGATGCCGCGCAGCTCATCGACACCGGCGCCCCGATCGAGCCGCCTCCCGCGGCGCGCCCCGATCGCGCCGCTGCACGCGAGGCGTGGGGCTTCCACCCCACGGACGGGCGCGTGCTGCTGATGTACGGCGGCAGTCAGGGCTCGCTCGCAATGAATCGCGTCGTCGCGGACTGGGTCCGGCGCGGCATCCCCGACGATCTCTATCTCATCTGGATGACGGGGCGGACGAGCTACGCCGACTACGCGTCGCTCGACGGAGGACGCGTGCGCGTTCGCGAGTACCTCTCTCCGATTGCCGACGCCTACGCGGCCGCCGACCTGGCCCTGACCAGAGCAGGGGCGATGACGACGGCCGAACTGTTCGCGTGGGGAATCCCTCCCATCCTCGTACCCCTGCCGACGGCGGCAGCCGATCACCAGACGCACAACGCCCGCGCGCTCGCCGCGGCCGGTGCAGCCGTGCACCTCCCGCAGTCCGAGCTCACGGTGGACCGGCTCGACACCGAAGTCCGCGCCTTGCTCGACGATCCGGCCACCATGGCGCGCCTGGCGCTCGGCGCCTCAGCCCGTGCTCGACCTGACGCGGCCGAGACCATTGCGCGGCGGATACTTAACCTGCTCGACCTCCAGCAGCTTCGCTCTTGAGCGACTGCCTCGCGGCGCCGTATATTTCGCCGCCGTCATGACGCGCCTCTTCGATCCCGCCGACACGCGGCCCATCCATTTCGTCGGCATCGCCGGCGCGGGGATGAGCGCCCTCGCCGAGCTGTTCGCCCTGCGCGGCGTCCGCGTCACCGGCTGCGACCAGCACCCGGAAAACGCCCCCGACCTGGCCGACCGCGGCATCACGGTCGAGACCGGTCACTCGCCGGCCCACGTCGACACGGCTCGGGCGCTGGTCGTGACCTCGGCGATGCCCAAGAACCACCCCGAGCTGGCTCGCGCCCGCGAGCTCGGCCTTCCGGTCATCCGGCGCGCCGAGGCGCTCGGTGAGGCAACGGCGGGCACGACGCTGATCGGCATCGCCGGGACGCACGGTAAGTCCACCACGACGGTGATGACCACCGAGGCGCTCGCGGCGGGCGGCCTGGACCCCACCGGCTATGTCGGGGCGCGCGTCACGAGCTGGGGCGGCAATCTCCGGCCCGGCAGCGCGGAGCGATTCGTCGTCGAAGCGGACGAGTACGATCGCTCCTTCCTCGCGCTCTCGCCCACGATGGCGGTGATCACGAACGTCGAGGCCGATCACCTCGACATCTACGCCGACCTCGCCGACCTCCACCGCACCTTCGCGCGGTTCGTCGAGGGCGCGCGCTACGTGGTACTCTGCGCCGACGACCCCGGTGCCAACGCCCTCCCAACACCGGCAAGCGCCGAGGTGATCCGTTACGGACTGACCTCGGTCGACGCGCGCCTCCGCGCCGTCGACATGCGTCGCGAGGGATTGGGCACCGTCTTCACTGTGGAGTACGACGGCGATCGCCTCGGCGAGGTGAAGCTCCTCGTCCCTGGCGAGCACAACGTGCGTAACGCACTCGCGGCCATCGCCGCAGGACTCGGCTTGGGCCTCGAGGTGCCCGCGATGGCGCCGGGCCTCGCCGCCTTCCGTGGCGTCGAGCGCCGCTTCCAGCTGCTGGGCGACCTCGACGGCGCGCTCGTCGTGGACGACTACGCGCACCATCCCACGGAAGTGCGCGCCACGATCGAGGCCGCGCGAAGCGCCGCGCCGGAGAGACGTTTGGTGGTGGCCTTCCAGCCGCACCTCTTCTCGCGCACGCGCGACTTCGCGCGCGAGTTCGCCGAAGCGCTCATGCTCGCCGACGCCGTCTACCTCGCCGACATCTATCCGGCGCGAGAGCAGCCGATGCCCGGCGTGACGAGCGATCTGATCGGCGCCGTCATGGCGTCGCACGGCCGCGAGCCCGACTGGCGCGGCGACGTCGGCGCACTCGCCCCCGCGCTCGCTGCCGCACTCCGTGCCGGCGACCTCCTCGTCACGATGGGTGCCGGCGACGTCACCCGGGTGGGACCGGCGGTGTTCGCTACGCGGGGAGCAACCAGGCGGTGAGCGAAGGGAGCGAATCCTCCGAGCAACCCGGCCCATCCTCGCGACGCTGGCTCTGGGCGCTCCTCGCCGTCGGCATCCTGGTGCTGGTGACGTCGCCGCTGTGGGGCCCTCGCGCGCTGAGTCACCTCGCGTTCTTCCGCGTGCGCCGAGTGGAGATTCTCGGCGCGCGCTACACGCCGCCGGCTGAGCTCCTCGACCGGCTGCGCGTCGACACGACGCGCAGCGTGTGGGATCCGCTCGCGCCGCTCGAGGCGCGCATTCGGAGTCATGCGCAGATCGAGAGCGTGACCGTGACGCGTAAGCTGCCCGGCACGCTGGTCGTCCAGGTCGTCGAGCGGCATCCGGTGGCCCTCGTGAGCGGCCCGGGCGGGCTGCGCGCGGTGGACGAGCGCGGCCGTCGCCTTCCGCTCGACCCCAGCCGCACTCCGATCGATGCCCCCATCATCACGGCGCCGCCGCGGGACACCACCGTTTATCATCTACTCGGCGCAATGCAACGCGAGGCACCTGCGATGTATGCGAGACTCAGCTCCATTCGCGCGAGCGGTATGGATGAGCTCGTGTTACAATTTTCAGATCTTCCAGTCCGCGCGATGACAAATGTCACGCTGGCGCGTCTGGGGGACATCGTGCCTGTCGAGCGCGACTTACAGCGGCGCGAGTTGCGCCCCTCCGAGATAGATCTCCGTTACCGCGACCAAGTGATCGCCAGATTGCCATGAACCCGGAACGCCTCGTCGCTGGACTGGACATCGGCTCGGCCAAGACGACCGCCATCATCGCCGAAGTCGTCGGCGACCTCCCCAAGCACCCGACCATCAAGGTCCTCGGCGTGGGGCAGGCGCGCACGACCGGCATGCGGCGCGGTGTCGTGTCCGACATCGAGGAGACGACGCGGTCGATCCGCAAAGCGCTCCAGGACGCCGAACGCATGGCGGGCGCGACGATCACCGACGTGTACACCGGCATCGCCGGCGAGCACGTGCAGGCGATGACCTCCAAGGGGATCGTCGCCGTCAGCAACGACGAGATCAACAAGTCGGACGTCGATCGGGCGAACGAGGTGGCGCGCGCGCAGGCGATCCCGCAGGATCGCGAGCTGCTGCACGCCATCCCGCAGGAGTACACGGTGGACAAGGACACGGGCATCCGTGATCCCATCGGCATGAGCGGCACCCGTCTCGAGACGGAGATGTACCTCGTCACCATCGGCTCGTCGCCCGCCGTCAACCTGCGCAAGAGCGTGGAGCGCGCCGGCTACAAGGTGCGCGAGCTCGTCCTCGAGCCCCTCGCCAGCGCGCTCGCCGTGCTTACGGAAGACGAGAAGGAGCTCGGCGTCGCACTGGTCGAGATGGGCGCGGGCACGACGGACCTCGCCGTCTTCCACGAGGGAAAGATCCGTCATCTCGGCACCGTCGCTTTCGGCGGCAACAACGTCACGAGCGACATCGTGCACGGCCTCGGCGTGACGCAGGCGGACGCCGAGCGCTTGAAGGAGAAGTACGGCTGCGCGTACGAGCCGCTGGTCGACCCGAGCGAGATCATTCAGCTCCCGAGCACCGTTGCGCAGGGCGATCGGCAGATCCCGCGCGAGCTGCTCGCGCACATCATCCATCAGCGCATGGACGAGATCTTCGATCTCGTGCAGCGCGACGTTGCGTCGGCGGGCTTCGCCGGAAAGCTCAGTGCCGGCGTGGTGCTCACCGGCGGCGCCGCGGCGATGCAGGGCAGCGCCGAGCTGGCGAGCGACGTCTTCGGTACCGGCGTGCGCGTCGGCACGCCGTCGGAGCAGATCGGTGGGCTCAGCGATTCAGTGGATGCCCCGCGCTTCGCCACCGTCGTAGGTCTGGCACAGTACGGAGCGCACCGCATCGCACTGGGTGGAGCGGCCGCCTCCGCCAAGCGCATCAAGCTTCCGACGGGCGGCGGGATGGACAAACTCGGCGAGAAGATCAAGTTCTGGCTGCAGGATTTCTTCTGATCTTCCCGCCTCTCGCAGAGCGCGACACGAGTCGTCACTCGCGGAAGTCATAAAGCTGTTGCAGATGATGTCGCTGTGGAAAACGCAGCGGAGTTTTGTCTGTACTCTTTTCCTTTCTCGCTCGTCATCCTGCATCGAGAAAGGGCTGGCCGGAATCTCCGGGATCGTTATATTGCTGCACCGTTCCAAGGGCCCTCCGGTTTTCGTTTTTCCTTCCGCGCCACCGTGGTAGTGCCCGTCGTACCTCGCCTCCACGCTGTACCCTCGCACACCTCGCAGTAGGGGAGTGTCGTCTTCCATGATCTTCGAGTTCGAAGAGAGCGCGGCGCAAAACGCTCGCATGAAAGTCGTCGGTGTCGGTGGTGGCGGAGGCAACGCCGTCAACCGGATGATCGACGAGCACCTCGAAGGTGTCGAGTTCATCTCGGTGAACACCGACGCACAGGCGCTACTGTCCTCGAAGTCCGATCTCAAGATCCAGATCGGAAAGAAGTTGACGCGCGGGCTCGGTGCCGGCGCGCGACCCGAGGTCGGCAAGCAGGCCATCGAGGAGAGTCGCGAGGAGATGGCGAAGGCCGTCGCCGGCGCCGACCTCGTCTTCATCACCTGCGGCATGGGTGG
>DASVNI010000112.1:0-9166 GCA_036383935.1 Gemmatimonadaceae bacterium
CCGAACACCGGGTTCACGCCCGCGAGTGCCGCCGAAGCCAGTCCATCGGGAACACTGACGACGGCGTTGATCAGCCCCGCCAGTGTGTCGCGGCGCAGGACCGACTCGCCCGTCGGCTTCACTCGAGGGCCAGGCGCACCGCGGACGGATCGGTGACGCTCGCATGCGAAGACATCAGCGATGCTCCTCCCGCCGCGCGAGCCATGCCCGCGCGTCCGCGATGGCCTCGCGCGTCGACTCGCCGATGAACGTCGTCGCCTCGTAGATGCGCACCGGTCCCGAGACGCGGAGCTTTCCCGTGCGCCCGACGTGGCTCGCCGTGTCGCGCGCGATCCCGGTGAGGTAGAGCCGGCCGCCGACGTTCTCGAGCGCCTCGGCGTAGTGGTCGAGCACGTCGAGCAGCGTCGCCCCGAGCGCGGTGCGACCGCGCAGACGGAGGACCACCACCGGATGATGCACGCCGGCGCGGGGCCGCGGCAGCCGGCGCTCCAGCGTGCGAGCGCCCGCGTAGAAGAGATGCCCGTACACGTCCAGGATCGTGACGGTGTCGTCGCGCAGCGTCTCGTCCGGCTCACGCTCCTCGACGCGCCCGTCCGGATGCTCCACGAGCTGCACGATGGAGATGTCGGTCGATGACTCGTTCACGTAGAGCAGCGCGGCGAGCACCACCCCGAGCGCCACCGCGAGCTGGATCGGGAGGATGAGGGTGCTGACGAACGTGGTCGCCGCGGCGAGCCGCGACGGCCAGCCGGTGTACCACACGGCGCGCACGGCCCGCAACCGGATGCTGCTCACACCGGCCATGATCAGCAGCGCACCCAGCGCCGGCATGGCGACGTAGGAGACCGGCCCCGGAAAGCCAATGACGAGGACCGCCATCCACAGGCCCGCGAGGATCGACGCCCACCGCGTGCGCGCGCCGCCGATCACCCCGAGTGCGGTGGCGCTCATCGAGCCGCCCACCGGCAGGCCGCGGAGCAATCCGGCGGCGGCGTTGGCCGCCCCCTGCGCGAACATGTCGCGCCGCACGCTCCTGCGCGCCCCGTCCGGGTTCGGCACGCTCTGACTCACCCCGACCCCCTGCACGAGCACGACGACCGCGACGGCGAGCGCACCGGTGAGCACGTCGGGCGAGAGGTCGCCGAGCGTCGGCAGGAACGGCTGCGGCACGCCGCGTGGAATCTCGCCCACGTCACGCACGACGCGCACCGCGTCCAGACCGAAGAGCGCCACCAGCGCCGATGGGACGACGATCGCGACGAGCCGGCCGAACGCGCCCAGCCGGGTGCGCGGCAGCAGCAACGCGAGCACGAGCGCCACCGCGGCCGTGGCCACCGCGAGCGGCTCGATCGCTCCGGGATGCATGAGCAGGTCGGCCGTCTGCGCGATGCGGTTGCTCCCGTTGGCCGCGTAGCCCGTCACCGTCGGCAGCTGACTGAGGATGAGCAGCACCGCGATGCCGGTGAGCAGTCCTGTGGTCACTGAGAACGACACGAAGCGCGTGAGGCGCGCGAAGCCGAGCAGCGCGAGCAGCGCCTGGAAGATCCCCGTCAGCACGGCCATGGCGAAGAGCGCGCCCATGCGTTGCTCTCCCGACAGGCCGCCGAGCGCCTGGCCGGAGGTGAGCGACGCCGCCGCGGTGGTCGTGATCACCATGAGCTGCGTGCTCGACACGATCCCGCCGACCACCGGGCCGAGCATCGTGGCGTAGAGCCCGTGGATCGGGTTGATGCCGACGAGGACGCCGTTCGCCATGCCGTCGGGCACGTTGGCGACGGCGAGACTCAGGCCGGCGACGGCGTCGTCACGGAGCGTGGAGACGCCCGGCAGACGCCGGCGAAGATGACGCGCCACCACCGCGCGCAGCTCGTCGAGTCCGGGCTGATCGGCCTGCGCCGAGCTCTCGACCTCGTTGCCGCCGCGATCGTCGGTGTCCCGCGCCGGCGGGTTCGTGTCGGATGCGTCGTGCATGCGCGTGAAGCGCCGCGTGTGATCCGTCGTCAGTCGGCGTGCGTCGGCGCCGTCTCTCTCCGCTTCTCCGCCGTGCGCGCCTCCGCCTCCGACACCCGGCTCTCGGGCCGGTCGTACCGCACCTCGCGCGTGCCGAACAGGTCGAGGTCGAATGGCGCGCGCTCCTCCCCGATCTCGTGCGCCACGAGCGCGTGCAGCTTCGCCAGCAGCCGCCCGACGAGCGCGCGGTCATGCCGCGGGTGATCCGGATGCGCGAGGTTCTCCAGCTCGCCGGGGTCGTTCGCGAGATCGTGCAGCGTGACGTCGCCGCTCGCGTACAGCTCGTCGACGGTGGCCGGATTGCCGTATTCCTCCGGGCTGAACCAGCGCACCAGCTTGTACTGTCCGTCCACCACCGTGCGGAAGAAGGTGCGCCGGCGGAAGTCGGGCGCGCCGAACTTTCGTCCCGCGTCGCGCATCCGCTCGCGCGCATCGAGCTCCGGCCCCGGGCCTTCTCCCATGTCGGTGAGCGCCTGCAGCGCGCCGCTGATCGCCCAGTCCTTGTCGAGCGAGTGGAGACCGTCCCAGCAGACGAGCGCGCCGTCGGCCGGAGCGCGGGCGCTTCCGCGCGGTCCATCCGAATCCGGCTCGAGGATCGCGCGGCGAAGGCTGCGTCCCCGGAGCTGTGGATGGCGCCGGCCGATCTCCTCCTCGCTCATTCCCGAGAGCGCCAGCAGCGTCGGCGCCAGGTCCAGGTGCGAGCCCACGGCGCTCGTGCGTCGCCCCTGCGGACCCCCGGGCACGCAGACCGTGAGATTGACGACGGCCGCCTCGTCGAAGTGGATGGCGCCCTTCTGCGTCATGCGGTGTGCGCCATTCATCTCGCCGTGGTCGGAGGTGAACACCACGACGGTGTTCTTCCACAAGTCCAGGTCGTCGAGCGCGCGCAGCACGCGACCGAACTCGTGGTCCACCAGCCGCATGCAGTTGATCAGGTAGTTGCGCCGCTACCGCCAGAGGTCCTCACGGTCGTCGGGCACGCGGCCGTAGTTCAGGTCGAAGAGCTCCTTGTAGTGCCGCACGCCGAACGGCTGCAGCCGGTAGTCGTCGGCGAAGTTGTCGGGCATCCCCACGTCCCATTCCCGCTCGAACCAGCTGAGCCGCTGCGTGCCCGTCTGCAGACCGACCATCGCGCCGTTCGGATGCGGCGTCTCGACCGGATCCGACTGGTAGAACATGATGTCGTGCGGGTTCACCATGCTGCACACGAAGAGCCAGGGCCGGCCGAGCCGCGGCGCGCGGTGCCGCAGCCAGTCCACCGTCTCGAACGCCACCGTTCCGTCGAGCTGCTGCCCCTGCAGCGGCGCACCGAACATCTCGCCCCACGCTTGGTAGTCGGCGAAGCCGTAGCGCTCCAGTGCGTCCTCGCCGCGCGGCACCTCCGACAGATGCCATTTCCCCTTGAACGCCGTGTAGTAGCCCTGCTCGCGGAACAGATGCCCCACGGTCGGGATCTCGGCCGACAGCTCGCTGATCCACGCGAAGTTCGTGTTGTCCCAGAGTCCGGTGTGCACGGCGTGCACGCCCGTCCACATCGTCGCCCGCGATGGCGTGCAGATCGGGACGGTGCAGTACTGCCGGTCGAAGCTCACGCCACGTGCTTCCAGACGCTCCATCGCGGGGAAGCGGACCTCCGGCGGCACCTGCATGTGCCGCTGCCACTGATCCATGCAGAGGATCAGGAAGTTCGGCCGCGCATCTCGGTCGGCGGCGCTCCGCGCGGCGGCGCTCGGTTGCCTGGCGTTCCGTTCCGTCATCGTGGTCCCTCCCCTCCTGCACCGCGCCGCTCGCGTCGTGCTTCGGTCGATGGTGCGTCGCTGGCGTGATGCCCGGCAGCGCGCTCACGCGGCGGCATGTACCGGGTTGTCTCGCCGCACAAAGCGCGCGAGCGCGATCAACAGCACGAGCCCGACCGTGTTCGCGAGCGACAGCAGGACGAGCACGTTCGGGTCGCTGAACGTCTGCGTGGCCACGATGAGGCCGGCCGCCGTGTTCCGCTGCGCCGTGCCCAGTGCGCCGACGTCCTCCAGGTGATCCGCGCCACCGCCCGCCAGGTAGCCGAGCCCGAATGCGATGAGCACGAACACCACCGCGGCGAGCAGCGCGCCCGAGCGCACGACGTCCGCCAGGTTGGGGTAGTAGCCGATGAAAGTGGCCGCCAGCACCACATACAGCGCGAGGTTCGCGAGCCGCGCGACCCACGGCTGCACGATCCGCGCGAGCGTGGGCAGCAGTTGCGCCGTGATCATCCCCGCCGCGGTCGGCGCGAGCATCTGTCGCAGCAGCGTCCGCGTCAGCGTGGCCGCGCTCATCGTGCTTCCGGAGACGACGTGTGGGAGGACGAGCGGCACGTATATGATCGTGGCAACCATCAGGAGCATCATCACGGCCGCGCCCAGCGCGAGATGATGCTCGGCGACCTGCGTGAGCTTGATGAGGAATGGCGCGCCGGCACCCAGACTGAACACCAGCAGTCCTGCTCGCATGGCCGGCTCGAACGACGTGACGCGCAGGATGAGGATCATCGTGAGCGGCACGAGGACGAAGTTCGCGATCAGCATGCGCAGCACGAACCGCCAGTTCCGCAGATAGCGCAGGATCTCCGCCGGCGCCTGCGTCAACCCGACGTTCAGCATCGTCGCGATGACGAACACCAGGACTGCGATGCCAACGATGGCGCGGAAGAACGCGAACATGCGTCGCGGAAGGGACGAGTCGCCGCGCCAAGTGCCGGTCAGCGCGGCCGGCGGCTCCTCGTCGCCGGCGCGTGAAGCCGCCGCATGTCCGATGCCTTGCGGAGCGCTCGCGCACCAGCCGGCGCGGAGGCGTGCTCTTTGCGCGCCGGATGCGGATTGGTCTCCCCATTCGTTGGAGGATGCGATGAGCATCGAAGAGCGTGGCGTATCCATTCCACAGAGCCAGGATCGGCTCGCGCAGGAAGCCACCGCCGAGCAGCGCGCTGAAGCGCAACGCGCTGAAGCACACAACATGGAGCTGATGCAGACGCTCGACGACGCGTGGAACGCCCAGGACATGGATACGTTCTCCAAGCGACACAAGGACGACGTCGTCGTCCGCTGGCCCGGCAAGGCGCCGACGCACGGCGTGCGCGATCACCGGCAGGAGTCACTCGACTTCTTCAAGACCTTTCCGGACCAGAAGGTGCACAACAGGCCGTACAAGACCCTGTTCGCATCCGGGAACTGGACCTGCTCCATCGCGCGCTTCACCGGGACGATGAAAGGCCCCATGAAGGGTCCCGATGGCAAGGAGATCCCGCCGACGAACAAGCCGTTCGACGTGGACTTCTGCACGGTCGCACGCTGGGACGAGGGGCAGATCGTCGAAGAGAATCTGTTCTACGACCTCGTCACCTTCATGAAGCAGATCGGACTCGGCAAGTAGCCATCCCATCACGACGCAGACCGCGACCCCATGCACGTGCTCATCATTGGCGCCGGCAACATGGGCCGCGGCATCGCAACGCGACTCGCGGCCGGCGGAAACGCGCTGACACTGTTCGACGTCGATCCCGCCAGATCGGAGGCGATCGCGTCGGATCTGGGGGGCACGAGTCCGGGCGGTGCCCGCGTCGCCGTCGCGGAAACCCCGTCCGAGGCCGTGCCGACGAATGACGTCGTGATCCTCGCCAGCTGGTTCGCGGCGAATCTCGACGTCGCGCGAAAGCTCGGCACGGAGCTCGACGACAAGATCGTCGTCGACATCTCCAATCCGCTGAACGACGACGCCAGCGGGCTGGTCACCGCCCCGGGAACGTCGGCCGCCGAGACGATCGCGGCCGCGCTTCCCGGGAGCACCAGACTGGTCAAGGCGTTCAATACCACCTTCGCCGGTACGCTCATCGCCGGTGAGGTGGACGGCCAACCGCTCGACGTCTTCATCGCCGGCAACGACGAATCGGCGCGAACCTCGATCGCCGGTCTCGTTCGATCCGGAGGGCTCAATCCAGTCGACGTCGGTGATCTCGCGCGCGCCAGAGAGCTCGAGGCGCTCGGCTTTCTCGGAATCAGCGTGCAGGCGCGTCTCGGCACGAAGTTCATGACCGGCTGGAAGCTTCTGATGCCGGACCGCCCCACCTGACAGCAACCGTCAGCCGACACGCTGACTCGAGGCGTCCTCATGGGTGTGACCTCGAACGCGATCTTCGGTGACGTCCCGCGCGCCGAGCCCGCAACGCCGGGGACCTACGGCGAAGCGCCGAGCGGGTTCAGGCTCCCCGCCGCGACACGCTTGGGGCCCGTGCGACTCGTGATCTCCGACCTGGCGCGCTCACTGGACTTCTACGAGAACGTCCTCGGCCTGCGCGTGATGCAGCGCGAATCCTCACGCGCCATACTTGCGCCGTTCGGTGAGGATCGATCGCTCGTCGAGCTCATCGAACGCAGCGGCGTTCGCCCCGTGCCTCATCGCGGACGTCTCGGGCTCTTCCACTTCGCCATCCTGCTACCCGACCGTGCGTCGTTGGGCCGCTTCGTGAGACACCTCGCGGACACGAAAGCCCAGGCAGGTGCCGCCGATCACCTGGTCAGCGAAGCGTTCTATCTCCAGGATCCGGACAATCTCGGCATTGAGATATACGCGGACCGTCCGCGCACCGAGTGGAAGCGTATTGGTCGCGAGCTGATGATGGCCACCGATCCCGTGGACGTGGCGAGCCTCGTGCAGGCGGCAGGCGGCGCGCCGTGGAGCGGTATCCCTGCGGGAACGACGATGGGACACGTGCATCTCCATGTCGGTGCCATAGAGCCAGCGAAGGCGTTCTACTCCGAAGCCGTCGGGCTCGATCGCACCGTCTGGCACTATCCGGGCGCCCTGTTTCTCGGTGCTGGCGGCTATCACCATCACCTGGGGACGAACACATGGGCCGGCGCCGGCGCGCGCCCGCCGACCGACGGCGATGCTCGGCTCCTGGAGTGGACCATCGAGCTGCCGGACACGGCGAGCGTGATGGGCCTCGCAGCGAGTCTCGCCGCCGGAAGCTTTCCCGTCGAGCAGCACGCCGGCGATCTCGTGACGCGCGATCCATGGTCGACGCAGCTTCGCGTGCGGGTATTCCATCCACACGACGCCACTGGCCGCGATCATGCGTCGACCGAGCGCTGAGAAGCTCTCGTCGATGCGCCGAAGTGCCGGTCCCGCGCACCGTCGTTGCCGAGGGCCTGAGCGCAAACCCGGAGGACACTGTGAGCGCGGCGACATCGACACCTGCTGATTCGGCTTCGGCAAACCTCGCCGGCCTCATGCCGGACCTCGAAGCGCTTTATAAGGACATTCATTCGCATCCCGAGCTGTCCATGCAGGAGCAGCGGACGGCCGGGATCGCGGCGAAGCGCCTCCGGGATGCGGGTTTCGATGTCACGACCGGAGTCGGAAAGACCGGCGTCGTCGGATTGCTGAAGAACGGTGACGGTCCGGTCGTCATGCTCCGCGCGGACATGGACGCCCTGCCCGTGAAGGAGGCGACCGGGCTTCCCTATGCGAGCACCGTGACGGCCGCCGACAGCACGGGACACACGGTGCCGGTGGCGCACGCGTGTGGGCATGATATGCACGTAACCTGGCTGGTGGGTGCCGCGACGCTCCTGGCACAGGCACGTGCCGCGTGGCACGGCACCTTGATGCCCGTCTTTCAGCCTGCCGAAGAAACCGCCGAGGGCTCGCAGGCGATGATCGACGACGGTCTCTTCAAACGGTTCCCGAAACCCGAGGTGATCTTCGGCCAGCACGTCATGGTCGGCTCTGCGGGCGTCATCGGCACGCGTGAGGGCGTCGTCACCTCTGCCGGCGACAGTCTGCAGATCCGGCTCTTCGGACGCGGAGCGCACGGATCCATGCCGCAGGACAGTATCGATCCCGTCGTCATGGCAGCCGCTACGGTCATGCGATTACAGACGATCGTGTCGCGGGAGATCGCGCCGACTGCCGCGGCGGTCGTGACCATCGGCGCGTTACAGGCCGGAACGAAGGAGAACGTCATTCCCGACGAAGCGCTCATCAAGCTGAACGTTCGCACCTTCGATGAGCAGGTTCGGTCGCGCGTTCTCGCATCGGTCGAGCGCATTGCCAAGGCCGAGGCATCCGCCTCTGGCGCCCCGAAGCCACCCGAGATCACGACGCTCGACCGCTATCGCATGGTGACGAACGATGCGGATGCCACGAAGCGCGTCGTCGATGCCTTCCAGCACCACTTCCCCACCGATCATGTCGAGCAATGGCCCCCGACCACGGCGAGTGAGGACTTTGGATCGTTCGGCGCGGAATGGCACGTTCCGTCGGTGTTCTGGTTCGTCGGCGGCACTGATCCTGGCGTATATGCGAAAGCCAAGGCCGAGGGCCGACTCGATGAATTGCCGACCAACCACAATCCACGCTTTGCTCCGGTGATCCACCCCACGCTCGAAACGGGCGTGCAGACACTGATCGTCGCTGCGCAAGCGTGGCTGGCGGCGTAGTCGCATGAAGGAGCTCTCGCACTACGTCACGATCAGCACGCTCGTGCTGATACTCGATCTGTGCGGGACGTTCGTCTTTGCGCTGAGTGGTGCAGCCGTCGGATTTGAGCGTCGGCTCGACATCTTCGGTGTCCTGGTGCTCTCGTTCGTGGCGGCCAACTCCGGCGGCATCGTCCGTGATCTGTTGATCGGCGCCATCCCGCCGCCTGGCATCGCGGACTGGCGCTACATCGCGGTGCCCCTTCTCGCGGGAGTGGCGACCTTTTACGGGAAAGGGATCGTCGAGCGGCTGCACGACTCGGTGCAGATCTTCGACGCGGCGGGCCTCGCCCTATTCGCGGTCTCCGGCGCGCAGAAAGCGCTCGACTTCCACCTCGGCCTCCTCACTGCGGTCGTGCTGGGTATGCTGACCGGAATCGGCGGCGGGATGGTGCGCGACATTCTCTCGGCTCGGATTCCCGCCGTGCTGCGAGGAGACATCTACGCGATCGCCGCGCTCGCCGGCGCGGCGGCCGTCGTGGTCGGTCACCAGCTGCGATTGCCCGGAGTCGCGACCACGCTCTTTGGGGCAATCCTTTGCTTCGCAATCCGTCTGTTCGCGATACGCCGCAGTTGGCAGCTCCCGGTCGCCGGAGCGGATCCGTCCGCGATCGACCCGCCGCCACGTTCGCTCGACACCGAAG
>DASVNI010000113.1:0-22365 GCA_036383935.1 Gemmatimonadaceae bacterium
TCGCGTTCGGACTCGTACGCCACCTGGCGCACCATGTCGCCATTCCCCTCGAGCGCGTACAGCGCCTCGCGCACTCGGCGCGAGGCCGGACCGCCGTCCTCGTCCACGACGGCGATCTGGAGATGGGTGGTGCGGCCGCCGAATGCATTGCCGAGCACGAACAGCTGCATCAGCGGCATGAGCAGCGTCATGAACAGGATCATCGGCGTGCGCACGAACTTGCGCAGCTCGCGCTCGACGATGGCGAAGACGCGTTGGCGGTTCATCGGCCCCCTCCTCTCCCGGCGAGGGGATGTGGTGCAGGAGCGGCCGCCGCCGCCCCCGCCCCCATCGAGTGCCCCGCGTAGTGCGCGAACACGTCGTCCAGCGTGGTGGACGTCACCGACAGCGACTGCAGCGCCACGCCGCGCGCCTGCGCGTGCGTCACCAGCGCCGTCGCCGCGCGGCCCGCGTCCACGGCGACGAGCCGCCACGTGTCGCCGCCCAGCGCGTGCGCCGAGGCGACACCGTCCAGCGCGAGCAGCTCCTCCTCCCACTGCGCGGGCGGCGTGTCCACCCGCGCTTCGATCGCCGTCGCGCCAGGCACGGCGTCCTTGAGCGCGCGCGGCGTGTCGAGCGCGACGAGCCGTCCCTTGTCCACGATCGCGATGCGATCGCAGAGGCGGTCCGCCTCATCCATATAGTGTGTCGTGATCAACACGGTGAGCCCGCGTACCTGGCGCAGCTTGGTGATCATCTCCCACACGTCGGCACGCGACACGGGATCGAGCCCGGTCGTCGGCTCGTCGAGGAAAAGGATCGACGGATGATGCACCAGCCCGCGCGCCAGCTCGACGCGCCGCCGCATCCCGCCCGACAGCGTGCCGACGAGCGACTTCCTTCTATCAGATAGATGTACGAGCTCGAGCAGCTCGGCGATGGCTCTGCGGCGTTCGTCCTTCTGAACGCCGTAGAGCTTCGCATAGATGTCGAGGTTCTCCTCCACCGAGAGATCGGTGTCGGTCGTCATCGCCTGCGGGATGACGCCGATCGCGAGCCGCGCGCGGTCGGGATCCTTCGACACGTCGTGCCCGCCGACGAGCACGCGCCCACTCGTGATCGGCACGAGCGTCGTCATCATGCGGATCAGCGTGCTCTTCCCGGCGCCGTTGGGGCCGAGCAGGCCGAGCGTCTCGCCGGCCGACACGGTGAACGAAACATCATCGACCGCGGTGATCTTGCCGTACTCCTTCACCGCGTGCTCGACGACAATCGCTGGATCAGCGACCTCGCGTCTGGGGTCAGACCCCGGGTCTGACCCCTTGGCATTGCGCGTCATGGGCGATCCGTCGGCAGCACCACCGACGCGGTCACACCCGGCACGATCGTGCGCTTCGGGTTCGGGATCGCGACGCGGAACGCCACCACGCGGATGTCGCGCTTCGACGCGCTGACGTCGTGCTGCGTGGCGAACTCTCCCTCCGCACTCTTGCTGATCACGCGGCCGCGCGTCTTCTCCCCCGACGGAAAGCGCACCTCGAGCGAGTCGCCCACGGCGACGGCACCCGCGTCGCTCTCCGGCGCGGCGACGCGCACCCAGAGCTGATCGGGGACGACGATGATCGCCACCGGCGTACCCGGTCCCACGAGCTCACCGCGCCGCGCCGCCAACACCTGCACCACTCCGGACGCCGGCGCGCGCAGCTCGGTGTAGCCGAGCCGCATGCTCGCCGCGACGGAATCGGCGCGCGCGCCCTGCAACCGTGCCTGTGACGCCGCGACGCTGCCGCGCGCCGCACGCACCGCCAGCTCCCCCGCTACGGCTCTCTGCACGTCCGCTTCCGCGGCGCGCAGCGACTCGTGCGCGGCGTTGACCACCTGCTCCTGCACGTGCAGCGCGGTGGTCGCCCGCTCGAGCTCCTGTGGCGACAGCCCGCCGCTCGACGCCAGCTTCGTCGCGCGACCCTCGTCGGCGCGCTCGCGCGTGAGCTCCGCCTCCTGTCGCGCCGATTCGGCGCGCGCCACGGCGAGCCGCGCCCGCGCCGCCGAGACGGCACTCGCCGCCTCGCCGGCAGTCTGCTGCGCGCTCAGTGACACCTGCGCGAGCTGCGCACGCAGGCTCGCGGCGGAGGCACCGGCGGCCTGCGCCTGCGCGGCGAGCTCGCCCCGATCGAGGGTGGCGATCGGCTCGCCCGCCTTCACCTCGGTCCCTTCCTCGATCCAGAGCGAGTCGAGTCGCGCCTGTACGGGTGGGGTGACGACGATCTCGTTCGCGTCCACCACGCCGATCAGCACGAGGTCGTGCTGTCGCGAGCGGACGAATGCAACGACGCCGAGCGCGAGCAGAAGGGCGCCCCCGCCGAAAATGAGAGTTCCTTTACGCTTGGTCATGGGCCTCGATGGCCACTTTGAGGAAAGTCAGATCGCGGCGCAGTGCGCGCCGTTGAGTGAGCAGGAGCGGGATGATCAGAAGCCAGTAGCGCGGGCGGAGCGTGAAGGTGACGTCGCACCGGATGCGAGTGCCGCTGGGGACCGTCTCGTAGGTCATCCCCCAGAGCGCCTCCCGGAACATCGGCGAGCGCTCCAGCGCGATCGAGGTCCGCTGCTCGGGCACGTGCTCGGTGATCCGATAGGACATCCGCAACCCGGACGGCGCGATCGTATCGAAGGTGAAGCCGACCGCGGTCGTTCCCTCCGACGTCGGGATCACCTGCGCGACACTCCGATCCCACCTGGCCAGGTTGGCGGGCTCGGCGAAGAACGCCGCCACCTGGCGCTGCGATCGCTCGACAACCACGTCGGAGGTGAAGTACATGGGGCCGCTGGTTGCCGATCGAGTCGAGCCGGCGCAGATTGCCGGCGGACTTTCACAGTGTTAAACTCGGCGCACAATGTTCTTTAACACCGTAAAATTGTCAAGCCGTTGAGCCGACCAGCCCCGACAGAGAACCGGGAGCAGCGCCGCGCGGAGATCGTCCGTGCCGGCCTCGAGCTGCTGGAGCAGGGAGGCCTCGATGCCCTCAGCCTGCGCCGCGTGGCGCAGGCGCTCGGCATGCACGCCCCCGGCCTCTACTGGTACATCGAGGACAAGCAGGAGCTGATCGACCTGCTGGCGAAGGCGATCCTCGACGAGGCGCTCGTCGGCGAGAAGCGGCCGGCCGAGGGTGAGGGATGGGAGCCCTGGCTCACCGAGGTCGCGGTGCGGGTTCGCCGCGTGCTCCTCGCGCATCGCGATGGCGCGCGCGTCGTCGCCGGCGCCTACCTCTTCCGCACGCACTCCATCACCGACCTGCTCGAGATCGCGATGGAAGTGCTGGAGCGCGACGGGTACAGCCGCGACATGGCGCTGCACTGCGCGATCACCGTGATGCGCTACACCACCGGGATCGCGCTCGACGACCAGGCGTCGCCGACCAGACGCCGCGAGGAGATCATGCGCCGGCTGGAGCAGGGGATGCCGGTCGGGCCGAAGATCGATCCGGAGCGCTGGCCGCGCGTGGCCGAGGTGATGGGGCGGTGGGTGAAGCAGGTGTTCGTCGCCGGCGTCGATCCCGCATCACTCGGCGAGCTCCACTTCCGGCACGGACTCGCGCTCGTGATGGCGGGCATCCGGAGCGCGAAGACGCGATCGCCGCTGGAGGACGCCGTGGAGCACCTGAAGGCGTCAGCAACTCCTTCCTCCTGACGTAGCGTCGAAGGCGCGATCTTCGCGCAGTTGCTCGGCCCACGATCTGGAGGATGAGATGGGCCGAGCGAAGCACCGCGGTGATCCGCCACGCGATCCCGCCGAGCGCAAGGAGAGTGCTCCCGCCGTCGCCGATGCGCCGCGCACACGCGGACGCGCCACACGCGACGAGACCACCGAGGAATACCGCGACATCCAGCGCAAAGTCGACCGCGCGGACAAACGGAGAGGAGAGCAGGACGAGGAAGATCACCCCGCCGCGCAGGCCGGTGTACGCGCGCAGCCCGTGCCGCCGCTGCCCAGGCAGCATCTGAAGAAGCCGGGGCTCGAAGCCGATCTCGAGCTGCGCCCCAACTACCTCGCGCCGCAGTACAAGGGGTCGGGCAAGCTGCAGGACATGGTCGCGCTCATCACCGGCGGCGATTCGGGGATCGGTCGCGCGGTCGCGGTGCTCTACGCGCGCGAGGGCGCCGACGTCGCGCTCGTGTACCTCGCGTCGGAGGACGTCGACGCGCAGGAGACGCGCGAGGCCGTCGAGCACGAAGGTCGCCGCTGCCTGCTCATCCCGGGGGACGTCTCCGACTACGACTTCTGCGAGGAGGCTGTCGAGCGCACCGTACGCGAGCTCGGCAAGCTCGACATCCTCGTCAACAACGCCGCGTTCCAGGAGCACGCGCACGACATCGACGAGCTCTCGCTCGAGCACTTCGACCGGACGATCCGCACGAACCTGTACGGCTACTTCCACATGGCGAAGGCAGCGGTGCCCTACCTGAAGGAAGGGAGTGCGATCGTCAACACCGGATCGGTCACGGGCATCCGCGGCAGCCCGGATCTCCTCGACTACGCCATGACGAAGGGCGGGATCCACGCCTTCACGCGCTCACTCTCGACGAACCTGATCGCGAAGGGGATCCGCGTGAACGCCGTCGCGCCGGGTCCGGTGTGGACGCCGCTCAATCCGGCCGACCAGTCAGTGAAGGATATCGTGAAGTTCGGAAGCGACGTCCCGATGAAACGGCCGGCGCAGCCGGAAGAGATCTCGCCGATGTACGTCTTCCTGGCCTCGCCCGTGTGCTCGAGCTATGTCACCGGGGAGATCTTCCCCATCATTGGAGGGTATTCGGGGGGATGAGGAGATGAGGAGATGCGGGGATGCGGACCTACCTCGGGATGCATGAGCACCCCGAGGCCCGATCGCATCCCCGCATCCCCCCATCCCCCCATCCCCGGTAATCCATTCGACAGGTTGGGCACGCTAGCTTGAGCGTCCCCACCGACGGTGCCCCACCATGCGACTCCTGTTCGCCGAGGACGACCGATATCTCAGCGCCATGCTCGCGAAGGGACTGCGCGAGCACGCCTACGCGGTGGACGTCGTCCTCGACGGGGATGCGGCAGTCGGCCAGGCGGCGATCAACGAGTACGACGCCATCGTGCTCGATGTGATGATGCCGAAGCGCGACGGCTTTTCCGTCTGTCGTGAGATCCGGCGGCGCGGCATCACGGCGCCCGTGCTGATGCTGACGGCGCGCGACAGCGTCGCGGACAAGGTCGAGGGGCTGGACGCGGGCGCCGACGACTACCTCGCGAAGCCGTTCGAGTTCGCCGAATTGCTGGCGCGGCTCCGCGCGCTGCTGCGCCGCGCGCGCGACATCCGCGAGCCGGAGATCACCGTCGCCGATCTGGTCGTCGACACGCGTGGGCAGACCGCGCGCCGCGGCGGCACGCTGCTCCCATTGACCATGAAGGAGTACGCGCTGCTCGAGTACCTCGCGCGCAATGTGGGACGCGTCGTCGGCCGCGCCGACATCAGCGCCCACGTCTGGGACGACAACCACGAGCCCGGCTCGAACGCGATCGACGTCTGCGTGACTCGGCTGCGCCGCAAGGTGGACAGCGGCCGCGCGCCACTCATCCACACCCGACGCGGCGCCGGATATCTCCTCGCGCAGCTCGACGAGTGAGTCGCTGAATGCTCGATAGTGTACGCGGCCGGCTCGCGCTCTGGCACACGGCGATCCTCGCCGTGATGCTCGTGGCGTTCGCGACGGCGACCGACCTCTGGCTCGAGCGCGCCGCCGGCCGTCGTGAGGACCGCTTCCTCGAGGAATCGACGCTCGCCTTCCGGTCGAACGTCCTCGCCGAGCTGGAGGAAGTCCCGCTCGACACGGCGATCCAGCAGGCGCTCACCGAGTTCCGGCTCGCCAACGTCACCTTCCTCGTCGTGGATTCGTCGGGACGCACGCATGGCCGTCCCTCTCCACCGGGGGGCGTGCGTCACTCGTCGAGCCCGGATGCCGACGACCTCGAGCGCGCGACGCGAACAGCGCGACGTCCGTCGTTCATCACCGAAGGCAGAGGCGAGGAGGCGCTCCGGCTGTTCGTGCTGCCGACGACGCTCGGCGCGCATCGCGCGACGATCGTCGGCGTCGAATCGCTGGCCGATCAACAGGAGCTGCTGGAGGACACGCGCGCCGGCTTCCTCATCGCCATCCCGCTCGGGCTTCTGCTCGCCTGGCTCGGCGGGAGCGCTCTCGCGCGCCGCAGCCTCGAACCGGTGTCCACGATGACGACGCGCGCCGCGGAGATCGGCGCGACGAGTCTCCACGAGCGGCTCCCGGTCGGAAATCCGCGTGACGAGCTGGGTCGCCTCGCAACGGTGTTCAACGATCTTCTCGCGCGCCGCGACGCTGCCTTCGAGCAGCAGCGACGCTTCATGGCCGATGCGTCGCACGAGCTGCGTACACCGGTGGCGATCATGCGCGGCGAGGCGGACATCGCGCTGTCGCTGGAGACGCGCTCGCTCGAGGACTATCGCGGCGCGCTCGAGGTCGTGCGCGCCGAGGGACGCCGGCTGTCGCGCATCGTCGGCGACCTCTTCCTTCTTGCGCGCGCCGACGCGGGCCAGCAGCCGCTCGCGTCCCGCGAGCTCTATCTCGATGAGCTCGTCTCCGACTGCGTCCGCGCGGTGCGCTCGCTCGCCGTCGGCCGCTCGGTGCGCGTGCACTGCACGATGGAGCCGCCCACGCCCGCCGAAGTCGACCGTGGCGACGCGGAGCCACCGCTCTACCACGCCTACCGTGGCGACGAGGAGCTGCTGCGTCGTCTGCTCGTCAACCTGCTCGACAACGCGATCAAGCACGCGCCGGCGGGCAGTACCGTGGACGTCGAGCTCGTGAGCGATGCGACCGGCCATCGGCTGCGCGTCACCGACCACGGTCCCGGCATTCCCCCCGAAGCGCGCAGCCACGTGTTCGAGCGCTTCTTCCGCGCCGATGCCGCACACGCGCGCGATACGCAGTCGGAGACGGGCGGTGCCGGACTCGGCCTCGCGATCGCGCGGTGGGTGGCCGAGGCACATGGAGGTTCGCTCTCGCTCGTCACATCGCGAGCGGGCGAGACCGTGTTCGAATCGTGGCTGCCGCGGAAGACGGTTACTCCTGCGGAACAGCTCGTCGAAGCGTAATCCTGCGGACAGGTCGGCGATCTAGGGTTCAAGCAGGAGCCAGGCACGACCTCGCTCCGGTGAAACGCCCACCAGCAGGAGGACTTCATGGACACAAGGAAAGCGTTGTACATGGCGGCCGCCGTGGCCGTCGGCTCGCTCGCGTTCGCGAACACGTCGGGCGCCCAGCAGCACACGAAGCACGCGGCGACCGTCCAGATCCACGTGAAGGGCGACACCAAGCTCAAATCCGAGGCGAAGGTCAGCGAGGCCGACGCAATCGCCACCGCGCAGAAGGAAGTCCCTGACGGCAAGATCGAGTCGGGCGAGATCGAGCGCGAAGGCGGAAAGCTGATCTACTCGTTCGACATCAAGGTGCCGAAGAAGAGTGGCGTGGAAGAGGTGAACGTCGACGCGATGACCGGCACCGTGGTGAAGAAGGAGCACGAGACGGCGAAGGCGGAGAAGGCCGAGATGAAGAAGGAAGCCAACGAGATGAAGGCCGAAGCGAAGAAGGAATCGAAGGAAATGAAGAAACCATGAGCTCCTCGCACTATCGGGCTCTCATGGTCTCCGGCATCGCCACGCTGCTTGGCGTGGCGATCGCCGGTACCGCCGGCGCGCAGACGTCCGCCGCCGGATATCACGTCACACAGCGCATCCCCCTCGGCGGTGATGGCGGTTGGGATTACATCGCCGTGGACACGGCGCGCGGGCGGCTGTTCATCACGCGCTCCGACCGTGTCATGGTCGTCGACCAGGCGAGCGGGAAGCAGGTCGGCGAGATCACAGGATTGAATCGCGGACATGGCGTCGCGTTCGACTACGCGACCAATCACGGTTTCGTGACGTCGGGCGCCGACAGCACGGTGACGATGTTCGACCTCGGCACGCTCGCCGTGTTGAAGAAGACCATCGCCGCAGTGGACGACGACGCGGTGCTGTACGATCCCGCGTCGAAGCGCGTCTTCACGATGAATGGCGACGCAGGCTCGGCGAGCGTGATCGATCCGGCGAGCGGTGCGCGCATCGGTGACATTCCGCTCGGCGGGAAGCCGGAGTTCGGCGTCACCGATGGTGCAGGGAAGCTGTACGTCAACATCGAAGACAAGGGCGAGGTCGTCGAGGTCGATCCCGCAGCGCTGAAGGTGACGCGCCGCTGGTCGATCGCGCCGTGCGAGGAGCCGAGTGGGCTCGCGATCGACGTGGCGAACCGGCGCCTGTTCAGCGTCTGCGGCAACAAGCAGATGGCCGTTTCCGACATCGCGAGCGGCAAGCTCGTGACGACGCTGCCGATCGGTGCGGGCGTGGATGGTGCCGCGTTCGACGCGGCGAGCGGCAATGCGTTCGCGTCGAATGGAGAAGGCACGGTGACGATCGTGCACGAGGACTCGCCCGGCAACTTCCGCGTCGCGTCGACCGTGCCGACGATGACTGGTGCACGCACGATCGCGCTCGATCCCAAGACGCACCGCGTGTACACGGTTGGGGCGCGATTCGGCCCCATGCCCGCCGCAGCGAGCAACACCGGGCGGCGTCGTCCCCCGATGATCCCCGGATCGTTCACGCTCGTCGTGCTGGAGCCCTGAGGCGCGCTCCGGTCGCTGCCGAAGCGCGACCGGAGGACGCGATCCGTTGCCGTTGCGACCGTCGTCGCGAGCATGGCGCTCGCGACGACGTCGCTCGTCCAGTGGGCCGCGGTGTACACGCGCTCCACGCCAACGAGCGTGGCGAGCCCGTAGGCCACGTCAGTGCCGACGTGCGAGCCACTCTCTGCGGCGAGGCCCGCAGCAATGGCGAAGTCGTGCACCGTGTGCGCCGAGGGGAACGAATGCCAGTCGGCGTCGTTCTGGAAGGGGCGGAACCGCCACGGCCCGCCCCCGTCGCTCGGACGATGCCGGCCGACAGTTGGCTTGAGCACACTCTCGATCGCATCCGCGGCGGCGTAGCCCGCGGCCACGCGCAGCGACGCGTTGGAGAGTGCTCGATCCCCCGCCACGCGCGGCAGGATCACCGCGGCGGCGAGTGCCGGCACGAGCACGTTGGCCCGCCCCAGCGGCTCGAGCACGTTCGCCACGCGATCGGCGGCGGCGCTCTGGTTGCGCGCCATGGCGTCACGCACGCTCGCATCGAGCGCCATGGCGGCGACGAGCACCGCGCCGCGCGCGATCCACCGTCGAGCCGATGACGGCTGCACGAGCGGCTGCGCATGGGCGGATAGCGGCCAACCAGCGCATGTCGCGAATGCGATCCACGATGCGAATCGGAGGCGAGCACGCGGCGACATCTGCCCTCCGTGAGTCGCAATGGGCGCGCCAACGCCCGGTGTCATTGTCCCGTAAGCTCAGGTGTCTAGGGTTCGTCCTCAGCGTCGACCTCGACCTCGACGTCGCGGCCTCCTTTGCCCGCCGCGCGATTCCCCCAACACCATCTCGTGCCGCACCTCGCTCCGCGCCTCGCGCTCGCTCTCTCTCTTTCGCTCGCCGTCGTACAGCCGACGCCTCTCCGCGCGCAGGAGGTCTCTCGTCCCGCCGCTCCGCTCGCCGCCGGCGAGCTGCGTGGGCGCGTCGTGGATGCGGCGCGCCACGCGCCGATCACCACCGCGACAGTGGACGTACTGTTCACCACCGGCGCATCGGTCGCGCGCATCACGGTCGGCGCGGATGGCGCCTTCCGCCTGCGCGACCTTCGCGCGGGCCAGTACCAGGTTCGCGTCCGCGCGCTCGGCTTCGCCCCACGCGAGCTTCCCGCCGTGCTCGGACCATCCGCGGCCGGCGTGGATCTCGGCACGATCGCGCTTGCCGCGGTCGCGGTGGAGATGCAGCGCGTCGTCGTCCAGGAGCGGCAGCGCGAGGTGCAGCTCGCCCCCGATCGGAACACCTACGTCGTGCACGACATGCCGACGACGCGCGGCGGCAACGCGCTCGACGTGCTGAAGAACGTGCCGTCGGTGGACGTGGACATCGACAACGTCGTGAGCCTGCGCGGTAACTCCGGCGTCATCGTCCAGATCAACGGCCGCAAGAGCCCGATGAAACCGGCGCAGCTGGGGAACTTCCTCGCGCAGCTTCCCGCCGACATGGTCGAGAAGGTGGAGGTCATCCCGAATCCGTCGGCGCGCGACGATCCGGAGGGCGTCGCGGGCATCATCAACATCGTGCTGAGAAAGGAGACCGACGCCGGCGCGAGCGGTGGCTTCACGATGGCCGGTGGCACCACGGGGCGCGCGGAAGTCGGCGGCAATCTCGGATTCCAGCAGGGGCCGCTCACGCTGTTCGGCAGCTATGGCTTCCTGCGCGACAGTCGCCCGCGGCGCGACTCCATCTATCGCGAGAATCTGTATCTCGATCCCACGACCTACCTCTCCGAGCATGGGCGCCGGACGCAAATCCCGCTGGCCCACACGGTAATGGGGAGCGCGGGCTACAAGCTGTCCGAGCACGACGAGCTCTCGGCCGACATGATGTACAGCACTCGCCGGGAGATCGAGTCGAACACCATCGTCTATCGGAATCTGGATGCATCGCGCGCGCTGACGGGCATCGACGACCGGCTGGCCAAGGGCACGAACCACGAGTTCAACTTCGAGTCCACCCTCGGCTACAAGCACGCCTTCGCCGCCAAGCGCCACGAGCTCTCCGCCGAGCTGCGGGCCTTTCGGGCGCGCGAAGGAGGGCCACAGGATTTCACGATGCGCGCGCTCGCCGACGACGGCACACCGGAGTCACTGCTCGGCCAGGAGTCGCAGGTCGGCTACGAGCACCCGAACCAGACGACGCTCAGGGTGGACTATCGCTGGCCGATCACCAGCACCTTGCGGTTCGAGAGCGGGTACGCCGGCTCGTATCAGCAGTTCCACACCACGCTCGACACCCGCGTGCTCGACACGGCGACCACCACCCTCGAGCCCGACACGAGCCGCATCAGCGACTTCACGTACGACCAGTACGTGAATGCGGGCTACGCGATGCTGAACACGCTCGTGGGGAAGTTCTCCCTGCAGGGCGGTCTCCGCGCCGAGCATGCGACGACGCAATTCCATCTGTACACGCGCGGCGCGCAATACGACAACGGCTACAACAGCCTGTTCCCGAGCGCGCTCGTGGCGTACAACATCGACGATGCGCGCCAGGTGAAGCTGAGCTACTCGACGCGCATCCGCCGGCCGGACGACACCGACCTGATCGACCCGACGCCGCACTATCAGGATCCGCTCAACGTCTCGCGCGGCAACCCGAACCTGCAACCCGAGTACATTCGGGCCTTCGAGCTGGGGCTGCAGCAGTCCAGCGCGCACACGACGGTGCAGGTGACGCCCTTCTACCGGCACACCATCAATGCGGTTCGGTCGCTGCGCACGATCGACAGCGCGGGCGTCACCACGCGAACGTTCGCGAACGTCGCCACGAGTGACGCGTCGGGGGTGGACGCGACGGTCGCGCTGCACGGCGGCCGGCTGGGCGGCTTCATCGGCGCGAGCGCGTTCCGGCAGGTGAGCAACGCGTCGAACCTCGACCCGAGTCTTTCGGCGCGCACGTTCGGGTGGACGGCGCGCACGAACGCGTCGCTACGCGTGTCGCCGACGCTCGATCTGCAGACGCTGCTCTTCTACATGGCGCCGATGACGGTGGAGCAGGGGCGTGTGGCGAGCCGTACGCGGCTCAGCCTCGCGGCGCGCAAGAAGTTGATGGGCGATCAGCTCAACCTCGCCCTCCGCGTGATCGATCCATTCAATGCGTCGCGCGAGCTCACCACGACGATCGATCCGCAGTTCTATCAGGTGACGGAACGCCGGCGCGTCGAGCGTGGAGTGCTGCTCAGCGCGAGCTGGACCTTCGGCAAGCCGCCGAAGGAGCACGGCCGCGACGAGGGTGGCGGCGACCAGGGTGTTACCGACGGCGGCGGCAGATGAAGCGATACACGGCGCCGCTGCTCATCGGGATCGCGCTCGTCTTCGTGATCTGGTCGCAGGTCGCGCTCGTCGACGGCGGGGTGTGGCGAACACGGTCGCTCATCGGCTTGGCCATCATCGTGCCGTCGTTCCTTCTATGGATGCTCGCGCGCCAGCAGCTCGGCGACTCGTTCACGGCACGCGCCGAAGCGCGCCGTCTCGTCACCCACGGCCTCTACGCGCGCATACGGAACCCGATCTACTTCTTCGCCGAGTGCATGGCGCTCGGCATCATCATCTTCCTGGGCCGCCCACTGCTGCTGCTCGTGTGGGTGGCCGCGATCGTGTACCAGATCGGGCGCGCGAGGAAGGAGCGGCGCGTGCTGGAGGATGCATTCGGCGACGAGTATCGGCGCTACCGGAGTCAGACATGGTTCTAGATCATCGCGGAATGTCGATGTCGTACTCGATGCGCCGGCGCCTCGCCCTCATGACGGTCGCCGTCGCTACGCTGGCGAGCCTTGGTGGCGTGTCATTGCGCGCGCAGGCGCCCGTCGCGGGCGACACGTCACATCGGGAAGGGCCCGAGCTTCCGCTGTTCACCTGGCGTGACGCCGCGTTGGCCGGTGGCTTCGGCGCGCTCACCGTGGCGATGTTCCCGATCGATCAGCGTGTCGCGAGCCACCTCCAGGACTCGAGCACCCAGGCCAATCGGTTCTTCAGGAACGGCTCGAAGGGCGTGCAGTACATCGCCGATCCGGGTGCGATCATCATCGGTGTCTCGCTCTACGGCGTCGGTCGCCTGGCGCACTGGCGTCAGGTGGCCGATCTCGGGCTGCATGGCACCGAAGCCGTCGCGGTGTCGGGTGGGCTCACCGCGCTGCTCAAAGGGGTCATCGGGCGCTCCCGTCCGTATGTCTCCGCCGACACGGCGCCGAACGACTTCCACCTCGGTCGCGGCTTCGGGCAATCGGCGTATCAGTCGTTTCCGTCCGGCCACACCACCGTCGCCTTCGCGGCAGCGGCTGTCGTGACGAGCGAGTCGAGCCACTGGGGCAGTCGCGCCGTCTGGTTCGTGGCACCGGCGATGTACGGCGGCGCGACGCTGGTGGGTCTCTCGCGCATGTACAACAATGCGCACTGGGCGAGCGACGTCGCGCTCGGCGCGGCGATCGGCACGTTCAGCGGCATCAAGGTGGTCCGCTTCAATCACACCCGTGCGCACGACCGGCTCGACCGCTGGTTGCTCGGCGCCGAGATCGCTCCGGCGCCTGATGGACGTGTCGCCGTCGGCTGGTCGGTGAGCCCCTAGCGAGTGCGCCTCGGCGCCATTCATTTGGCGCCGAGCATTGTAGTCTCGCCGGTCTCACAGTCTGGAGCCTCACGTGCGTCCAATCCGGATCGCCGCGCCGAGCGCGGCCCTGCTCGCGCTCGTCCTCATCGGCTGCACTGGCGGCGACGCGGCCACCGCCCGCGAAGCGACCCCCGGGCCGGCGACGAGCACCGCCCCCGCCGTTACGGGTGCCGCGATCGCGTCGCCGCACATCGGGCCGGCGGGGGAATGGCAGATGCCAGGCGGCGACTACGCCGGCTCGCGCTACAGCGAGCTCGCGCAGATCACGCCGGTGAACGCGAAGAACCTGCACGCTGCGTGGACCTTCTCCACCGGTGTGCTGCGCGGGCACGAGGGGCAGCCGCTCGTCGTCGGCAACACGATGTACGTCGTGACGCCGTACCCGAATGTCGGCTACGCGCTCGATCTCGCGACCGAGGGGCAGCCGCTCAAATGGAAGGTGCGCCCCGAGAACGCGCAGGCGGCGATCGGGCTCGCGTGCTGCGACGTCGTGAATCGCGGCGCGGCGTACGCGGACGGGAAGATCTTCTACAACCTGCTCGACGGACACACCGTCGGCGTCGACGCGGCGACGGGGAAGCTGCTCTGGCGGACGCAGATGGGGCAGCTCGGCAAGGGCGAGACGATGACGATGGCGCCGATCGTCGTGAAAGGACGCGTCATCGTCGGCTCGAGCGGCGGCGAGATGGGCGTGCGCGGATGGATCGCCGCGCTCGATGCTACCACCGGCAAGGAGGTCTGGCGGGCGTACAACATCGGCCCCGACAAGGACATCAAAGTCGGCAAGCGCTTCAAGAATCCCTACTCCACGGACACGTCGCCGAACCAGGGCGCGACGAGCTGGCCGTCGACGACGTGGCAGCAGGGCGGTGCGACCGTGTGGGGATGGATCTCATACGATCCGCAGCTCGACCTCATCTACCATGGCACGTCGAACCCGGGACCGTGGAACGGCGCGCAGCGTCCGGGCGACAACAAGTGGAGCGCGGCGATCGTCGCGCGCGACGCGAACACCGGCGAGATGGTGTGGGCGTTCCAGCCGACGCCGCACGACGTGTGGGACTACGACGCGGTGAACGAGAACATCCTCGTCGACCTGCCGATCGGCGGAACGACGCGGAAGGCGCTCGTCCACTTCGACCGCAATGGTTACGCGTACACGATGGATCGCGCGACGGGAGAGGTGCTGCTCGCGAAGGCGTACGTGCCGATGAACTGGTCGACGAGCGTGGATCTCAAGACCGGTCGCCCCGTGCTCGACACGGCGAAGATCCCGTACCGCGGCCGGAAGGTGACGAACATCTGCCCGAGCCTCGAGGGGGGAAAGAACCAGCAGCCGGCGGCGTTCTCGCCGGCGACGGGGCTGTTCTACGTGCCGACGAACAACCTCTGCATGGACTTCGAGGCACGCGACGTCGCCTACATCCCCGGCACGCCGTACATCGGCGGCAACGCGCCGGAGACGGGCGGGCCCGGCGGCTACCGTGGCGAGTTCATGGCGTGGGACGCGACGACCGGCCGCAAGGTGTGGGGGATCAAGGAGCCGTATCCGGTGTGGGGCGGCGCGCTCGCGACGAAGGGCGGCGTCGTCTTCTACGGCACGCTCGACGGCTGGTTCAAGGCGGTGGACGCCCACACCGGCTCGGTGCTCTGGAAGTTCAAGGTCGGCTCGGGGGTGGTCGGCAACCCGATCGCCTACACCGGCCCCGACGGCAAGGAGTACATCGCGGTGTACTCCGGCATCGGCGGCGACATGGGCCTCCTCATCGCGGGCGACGTGGCCTCCAATCTGCCCTACGACGTACGGGAGCGCGGCTCGACGCTGCCGGACATCTCGCGGTGGACTAGTTGGGGAGGGATGCTGTTTGTGTTCTCCTTGTGAGGGAGAGGGCGTACAATCAACTGCAGTAGGTAGTAGGTAGTACTGAGTACCTGGTAGTGGGACAACTGCCCTTGCTGACCGCCCACTTCCCACCGCGCAGATCGCACTGCGCAGTTCGCACCGCGCACGACAGGAGCTTGCCATGAGAAGGCTCGCGTTGATCGCAGTGCCGCTCGGCCTGTACGCCGCAGGGTGCCGGGAGTCGAATGCCCAGACGCCGAGGGGTGCGCGACCGTCGCAGCAGCAGACGGCGCCCGCGTCGTCGAAAGCGCAGCAGCAGGGGCGCGACACGAGTGGGCGGTTCGTCGCGCACCCCGAGCACATCCAGCCCGGCGGCATGCGGATCCCGCGCGGGATGGTGCTGCGCAATCCGTACGAGGGGAACGCGGCGGTCGCCGCGACGGGGGCGAAGCTGTTCGTCGCTTACAACTGCGTCGACTGTCATGGCGCCGACGGAAGCGGCGCGATGGGGCCGAGTCTCGCCGACGGACGCTGGCACTTCGGCGGCACCGCGCCGGAAGTGTACGAATCGATCTATCAGGGCCGTCCCGAAGGGATGCCCGCCTGGGGTTCACTCCTCTCGCCCAGTCAGATCTGGACGCTCGTCACCTACGTGCGCACGCTCGAGAAGGGGAAGGACGTGACGACCGAGAACTTCGGCGGTGCGACCGTGGAGCGCACGGGGCACTGACGCAGGTGACGTAACTGCGCGGCGTGGCCAACTACGGAACGCGGATCTTTGACGGCGATTCCGCGGAAACGGCAGGATCGATCCCTCTCGGGGTCGAGTGCGATGCGCCCAGCGCACCAGTCCTCTCCATCCACGACTTCACAATCTTTGAGAGTGCGGTGGAGAGATCTCTCCGCCCACATGGAGCGGATCCGGGCTTTTCCGCGTGATCGCCGTTCAAGATCCGCGTTCCGTAGTTAGTCAGTAGTCGGTCAGTCCGCGCGCAACGCGATCGTAGTTCGATCCTCCACCAGCGGCTCGTCCGCCCGCGCCGCACGCTCGCGGATCGCATGCACGACGTCGTCCACCGAGATGCGCTGCATGCACTCGCGCTCGACCGGATTGTCGCACCGGTTCCAGCTCCAGCAGGGGGCGCAGGGCAGCTCTGTGTAGAGGTTCGTGTTGCACGAGTAGCCCGTCTGCCACGGGTGCTCCCGGCCGCCGTAGATGATCACCCCCGGACGGTCCACGGCGCGCGTCAGGTGCATCAGGAACCCCGCCTGCGCCACGGTCAGCACCGAGTTGGCGATGATCGCCGCGCTGCGGCGGATCGACGTGCGTCCACGGAGATCGATGCAGCCATCGAGCTTCGGGTCGCTCTTCGCGCCGAGCTGCACGAAGCTGAACTCGCCGCGCAGCGCGTGCACCACCTGCTGCATCCGTCCCCTCACCCACTCCTTGTTCTGCATAGCGCTGTGCGCGCTCAGGCCGGAGCTGTGCAGCACGATCTGGCGCGGCGCGAGCTGCCCTGCCGCGCGCTCCTCGTCGGTGAGATGCAGATACGGACGCAGCGCGATCTCGCCCGTCAGCTCGCACGACGCGCACATCTTCGCGATGATGTGCTGCTCGGGGATCGGGCTCTGGTCGCGCTCGTGATCGTGCCCGCCGTAGTGGATGTACCACGAGCGGCCGCGCATCCATTGCGCGTAGCGGTCGTAGCGTTCGTCGTGCGCCACCACGCGATCGACATCCGCGTTGCCCTCGAACAGCTCCGGGAAGCGCGACATCATCCACAGCGATCGATAGCCGCGACGTCGCATCTCGCGAAGCACCGCCGTGCACATCAGATCGTCGCCCGGCGATTGGCCGTAGAAGTGCAGGACGTGACGCGGGCGCCCGCCGCGGACCAGTTCGGCTGTGGCCCACGCCCCGTGCTTGAGAACGACGCGCGCGACGTCCGCGGCTGACTTGCCTTCCATGACCGACATGTGACGATGTGAATTGATCTTCGCTGTTGTCTCCTCCGGGGCCCCGAGCTTGCACCTGAGATGGGCCGCGCGAGGACGGACGTCGGCCAGCCTGCGGCTCGAGCCTCGTGACAGTGGCAATGGTCGCGCCGCCACAGCCGATCGGTGACGCATGTCACTCGATCGTGCACTCCACGACCGATCGGCGACGCTCGGAGCGCGAGCGGCAGCGCCGATCTCGCGCGCGCTGCCGACAACGAAGCGATCTCTGACATTCACGGACTAGATGCACGATCTGGAAATCAATCACGTCTCGAAACGGTATCGGGTGCGCGCCGACCGTTCCACCGCCCGCGATGCGGGGAACGTGCTCACGCGCACGCTGCAGCGGCTCCGCCCACGCTCCGAGGAGTTCTGGGCGCTGCGCGACGTCTCCATCCAGGTGAACCGCGGCGAAGCGCTCGGCATCATCGGGCACAACGGCGCGGGGAAGTCGACGATCCTCAAGCTGATCGCCAACATCACCGTCCCGACCGAAGGAGAGATCCGGATCAACGGCCGGCTCTCCGCGCTCATCGAGGTGGGCTCGGGCTTCCATCCGGAGCTCTCGGGTCGCGAGAACGTCTACCTCAGCGGCTCGATCATGGGGATGCGGCGGCGCGAGATCGACGCGAAGCTCGACAGCATCGTCGACTTCGCCGGAGTGCGTCAGTTCATCGACACCCCTGTGAAGCGCTACTCCTCCGGGATGTACGTGCGGCTCGGCTTCGCCATCGCGGCGCATCTCGATCCCGAGATCCTGCTGCTCGACGAGGTGCTCGCCGTCGGCGACGCGGCCTTCCAGGCGAAGTGCATGCAGCGCATCAAGGAGCTCGAGGACAACGGCACGACGATCGTGTTCATCTCGCACGATCTCACCGCGGTCGAGCGCCTCTGCCAGCGCGTGGTCCTCATGCGCCACGGTCGCATCGCCGCGGAAGGGCGCCCGCGCGACGTGATCCGCGAGTACCACCAGGGTGAAGTCGCGCCGACGGCGTCGACCGCGCTGCACACCTCGGCGATCCGCCAGTGGCCCGCGGGTGACGACGCGCCCGGCAACGAGATCGCGCGGCTGCGCAGCGTGCGTGTGCGCACCTACGACGGCCAGACGACGAGCACGATCGACATCCGTCGCCCGGTCGGGATCGAGGTCGAGTACGACGTGCTCGACGCGGGCCACGTGCTCATCCCGAACTACCACTTCGTGAACCAGGACGGCCTGCACGTCTTCTCGGTGCAGGACGCCGAGTCGGAGTGGCGCCGCCGCCCGCGGCCGGTCGGACGCTACGTGAGCACGGCATGGATCCCCGGAAACTTCATGGCCGCCGGCAACTTCTCGGTCGACATCGCCGTGAGCTCACACGTGCCCCTCGTCCGTGTGCATGCGCTGGTGCAGGGGCCGGTCTCCTTCGAGGTGGTGGACAGCTTCGACGGCGACAGCGCGCGCGGCGACTACATGGGCGAGTACCCGGGCGTCGTCCGGCCGATCGTGGATTGGACGACGGAGTACAGGCCCGCCGTCTCGAGGGAGGCTCTCTCGTTCGACGAGTTGACGGCTTCGTGAGAGGCTGGGGTCAGAGTCACTGACTCTGACCCCTTGTCGTGCAGGAGCTTCCCGAGGCCGTTGTCATCCCGAGCGAGCGCACTGATCCCGAGCGAGCGGAGCGAGTCGAGGGATCTCCACCGGCTAGCATCGAGGGATCTGCACCGGTGCACGGTGCCTCTCCATCCAACCTCAAATCTCTTGATGGCCCGGCGGAGAGATCTCTCCGCCGGGGCCGTCCTCCGCGGCCTCCGCGCATCTCCGCGTGCTCCGCGTGAAATCACGCCACACAGAAGCGTCCCGAGGTCGGAACCAACTCACCCACTCACCGACTCCAATGCCTGAACGAGATACCGAAATGGCCCCAGCACCTTCGACACCGTGATCGGCAGCCGCGCTCCATCCTCCAGGTGCAGCACGACCGGCGCGCCGAGGTAGTCGGCGAGTGCGCCGGCGTCGGGGCAGGTGACCAGCCCATACACATTGCGGCGCCTGCTGGGCGATCCGGTCACGTCCACCGTCGGCGGCGCGTGGTCCGCGTCGCGCTCCTCCACGTCGCGCAGCGCGTAGTCCACGTCTGCCACGACGCGACCGTCGTCGAGCACGTCACCGCGCCCCGTGAGCTTCCGCACCACGCGGAGCGGGGCAGCGCTCGTCGGTGTCTGGCCGTCGGGCGTCGTACCGTCCGGCGTGACGACGAGCCCCGGCGAGCGCTCGATGCTCGTCGGAATGGGGCGCGCGGCGTCCGTCATTCGTACAGCGCCGCCCACGCGAACTTGTGCGCCTCCACGGCCTGCTCGTACCGCTCGGCGTTTCGTACGATCAGCTCGTCGGTGATCGTGTCCGTGTCGACCTCCAGCGTCGAGCCGGCGCGGGCCACCTGCCGCTCGAGCGCATCGATCACATGGTGGATCTCGATCTGCGCGAGGCACATGCGATCGTAAGGACAGGTGTTCAGCCGCCAGCAGGGCGAGCAGTGCACCGCCGAGTAGAGGTTCTCGTTGCACCGATAGCCCGACTGGGCCGGCGTCTCGCGGCCGCCGTAGACGATCACGGCGCGACAGTCCACCGCACGCGCGAGATGCATCAGGAATCCCACCTGACCGACGAACGCGAGCGAGCCGTGGAGCACGGCCGCCGTCTCGCGCAGCGAGGTCTTGCCGCGCAGGTCGAGCGCGCCGTCGAGCGGAGGATCGTTGCGTGAGCCGACCTGCACGAAGTCGTAGCGATCACGAAGTGCCGACACCACGCCCTGGTACTTCTCCATCGGCCAGTTCTTGTTGCGCATCGCATGCTTCGCGTCGAGGCCGGAGCTCATGATCGCTACCTGGCGTGATGCGAGGGCGCCGCGCTGCATCTCCTCATGCGTGAGGTGCAGGTACGGCCGCAGCGTGACCGTGCCCGTGATCCCCGCCTTCTGGCACATGATCGAGATCAGGTGCTGCTCCGGCGTCGGATCGTCGCGGTCGAACGCGGGGTGATAGCTCGTATACCAGGGATACACGACACTCGTCCCCACGCGCTTCACGAGCATGTCGAACCGCTCGAGCGGCGGGACGACGATCGGCACGTCGTCGTTGTGGAGATAGAGCTCAGGGCGCGTCGTCCGTACCCAGAAATCACGCTCACCGCGCCGCTGCAGCTCGCGGAACACCGACGTGAGCAGCAGGTCGTCCCCGATCCCCGCGCCGACGGCGTTGAAGAAGTGCGCCGGCCGGCCATGACGCGCCAGCAACACGGCCGCCGCGGGCAACAGCTTCACGTAGTCCGCCACGGGCTGCGTGAACGGATTCACCTTGTCCCTGAGCACGGAGGTCACTCCCGCCACGCCGAAGCGGCGCGCGACGTGTCGCAGCGTGCGAACCTTCTTCGCCAGACCGCCCAACGCCCTACCCTCCCAGCGTTGGACTCGGCTCACGAAGGTCGGCGGGCAGCGCGCTCGGCACGAGCTGCGGCGCCACCGCCGCGGGTGCTCGCGAGCTTGCCGCCCGCACGAGATTCGACGTCGAGTGCCCGGTGACGAGATCCACGAGCACGACACGTCCGCCACGCGCTTCGACGATCTCCGCCCCGACGACCCGATCGCGCGTGTAATCGCCGCCCTTGATCAGCACGTCGGGCTGCAGTGCCTCGATCAGCTCGCGCGGCGTGTCCTCGTCGAACACGAGCACGGCGGAGACACCCTTCATCGCGCCGATGATCGCGGCGCGTGCACTCTCGTCCTGCACCGGACGGAGTGGCCCTTTGAGGCGCCGCACCGACGCGTCGGAGTTGAGTGCGACGATGAGCCGGTCACAGGTGCGCGCCGCCTGTTCGAGGAGCGCGACGTGGCCCGGATGCAGCAGGTCGAAGCAGCCATTCGTGAAGCCGACGGCGAGCCCCTCGCGCGCCCAGCGCCAGCGCAGCGCGGTCGCCTCCTCGCGCTCGAGCCGGCGGCCCTCCTCTCCGATCGCCGGCGCATCGTCGACGAACGATTCCGCCAGCTCGGCGCGCGTCACCGTCGCCGTGCCGACCTTCGACACGACGATCCCGGCCGCGTGGTTGGCCAGGCGCATCCCCTCCAGCAGCGGGACGTTCGCGCCGACGGCGGCGGCGAGCACCGCGATCACCGTGTCGCCCGCGCCCGAGACGTCGAATACGTCCTGTGCCACGGTGGGCATGTGGATCGGCACGCCGCCGCGTGGGAAGTACGACATCCCCTTCTCGCTGCGCGTCAGCAGCACGTCGGCGTCGCACATGGTCTGTGCCTGCACGACGGCGATCGCGGCGTCGTCGTCCGTCTCGCACGGCAGCCCGGTCGCCTCGCTCAGCTCCTTCCGGTTCGGCGTCAGGATCGATGCGCCGGAGTAGATCGACAGATCGCGCCGCTTCGGGTCGACGAGGATCTGCTTCCCGGTGCGCGCCGCATGATGGATCACGGCGGTGAGCAGCGCGTCGGAGCACACGCCCTTGCCGTAGTCCGACAGCACGGCGACGTCCGCCGCATCGATCGCCGCGATCGCCGCGTTGATGCACGCGTGCTCCAGCTCGGCCGACCAGGCCGCGGTATCCTCATGGTCGATGCGAACGATCTGCTGCCGTTCACCGATGATGCGCAGCTTCTTCGTCGTGCGACGATCGGCCGCGCTGACGATGCCACTGAAGTCGATGGACCCCATGGCCGCGAGGCACCCGAGCAGCTGTTCACGCGCCTCGTCCTCGCCGCACAGTCCAACGAGATGGACATGAACGTCGAGCGCAGCGAGGTTCGCGGCGACGTTCGCCGCGCCGCCGGGCACCGGACGCTCCGAGAGGGCGCGCATCACGGGCACCGGCGCCTCGGGCGAGATCCGGCTCACCTCGCCGTGCAGGTAGCAGTCGAGCATCAGGTCGCCGATCACGGCGACGCGCGCGCGCGCGAGCGCATCGATGTATTCGTTCATTAGACGGGCGCTCCGGTCCGAGTAGTCGCGTCCTGCGGCAGGCGCACTGACCGTGCGCTCGCATCCGCGGCAGCGAACATCAGGTGGTAGAGCGAGCTCGCAGGGACGTAGTCCACGAGCGGCGCGCCGTCGGCCGAGATGTGATCGATCCAGCCGCCGGCGAACGGGCGGTCGAGGAACCGCTCGAGCATAGTGTCGGCCATCG
>DASVNI010000114.1:0-24736 GCA_036383935.1 Gemmatimonadaceae bacterium
ATGGGCTCGGTGCCAGGGAAGCTCTTGCCGTTGAAGGTATAGCCGTGGGCGCCGTCGTTCAGGATGAACACGACATCGTGGTCGACCTTGGGCTCCTGCGCCTTGTTCTTCGGCTCGACGATGAACGCGCCGAGCAGTCCGAGGCCGACCTGGTAAGCGGAGTTGTGGTGCGAGTGGTACATGTGCGAGCCGGCGTTCGGGACGGTGAACTCGTACGTGAAGGTCTCACCCGGTTTGACCGGCGGCTGCGTGATGAAGGGAACGCCATCCATGTCGTTCGGCAGCTCGAGGCCGTGGAAGTGGATGGCGCTCGATTGCTTGAGCTTGTTCGTGAAGACGACTTTGACGCGGTCGCCCTCGGTGACGCGGATCTGCGGACCTGGCACCTGCCCGTTGTACGCGAGGGCCGAGACCATCTGACCAGGTGCGGTCTCCCACTGCTGCTCGGTCGCGGTGAGCTCGAAGACCTTGACGCCGTTGACGATCTTGGGCTCGAGGGGCTGGTTGCCGTGCACGGCCGTCTTGGCGGGGAACGCCTTGATCCCCTTTTCGTGCATCGCGTCCATCTGATCGGCAGCGCTCAAGGCGCTGCCACCGTGCGCCGTGTCGTTCGGGCCCATCGTGCCGCCCGTCTGATGGGGAGGGGCAGCGCCGGCCTGTGGCGCTGCGGCGCCGGCCTGCTCGACCGTGGCGGACTTGGCGCTGCTGGTCCCGCACGCCACGAGCGCTCCGCCGACGGCGGTCAGCGAAGCCGAGCGAAGGAAAGAGCGGCGGCTGGTCGGCGCCTCGGAGATAGTCGCCAGGATGCCGTCGTTCGACGTGGACTTGGACATGATCGGATTCGTCTCGAGTTTGGAGGGTATGCCCGGAGAATCTCGTAAGGCCACGTCTTACGCCCCATTGGGTGGACACCTGATATTTCGGAGGAGCGGCCCCGACTACCCCATAGGGAAATTCCCGACAGGCCCCGGTGTGCGCGTCGGGGCATCCTACCAGACCGAAACGGCCACCAATCCACGTGAGAGATGCCAACAGGGCGGTGCAGCGCGCCGCCATGCAGCGGTCCCTTCCGGCGGAGCTCTTCTCCGGCTTTCTGGCCATCTCGGCGGACGCCGTGATCGCCGTGGACGAGGATCAGCGGATCATCTTCTTCAACGAGGGCGCCGAGCAGATCTTCGGCTACTCGGCGGAGGAGGTCGGCGGGAAGTACCTCGCGATGCTGCTCCCCGAGCGGTTCCGCCCGATGCACCGAGGCCACATCGAGGGGTTCGGGGCGGCGCACGGCCGCGCGCGGCTGATGGGGGAGCGCCAGGAGATCTCGGGGCTGCGCAAGTCGGGGGAAGAATTTCCGGCGGAGGCGTCGATCCAGCGGATGGAGGTCGACGGCCGGAACGTCTACGCGGCGGTGCTGCGCGACGTGAGCGCCCGCTACCGCGCCGAGGAGGAGCTCCACCAGGCGATCCGGGCGCGCGACGACATGATGGGAATCGTGTCGCACGACCTGCGGAACCCGGCGAGCGCGGTGAAGATGTTGGCGCGGAGCATCCTGGCCGAGGCGGAGGAGCGCGGGCTGCCGGCTGACGTGACCGAGCGAGTCGAGATCATCCGGCAGGCCGCTTCACAGATCGACGCGCTGATCCAGGACCTGCTGGACGTGACGCGCCTGGAGGCGGGGCGCCTCACGGTGTCGGCGCACGACGTGGAACCGGCGCCGCTCGTCGAGGCGGCGTTGTACGCCCTGCACGCGTTGAGCGAGAGCGGCGGGGTGACACTGGAGGCGACCTACGACGAGCCACTGCCGCTCGTGCACGCCGACCCGGAGCGGGTGACGCAGCTGCTGTCGAACCTCGTGGGGAACGCGCTCAAGTTCACGCCGGCGGGTGGGCGGGTGGACGTGCACGTTGAGCCTATGGGCGACCGGGCTGGCGTCATTGTGAGCGTCGCGGACACCGGGGCGGGAATTCCCGCCGACCAACTGCCGCACGTGTTCGATCGCTTTTATCAGGTGTCCAGTGCCAGGAAAGGGGCGAGGCACGGCGCGGGACTCGGCCTGACGATCGCCCGGGGAATCGTGGAGGCGCACGGGGGGACGATCTCGATCGAGAGCGCGTTGAGGCGCGGCACGCCGGTGCGCGTCACCCTGCCGCGCGCGCGGGGGGATGATTCAGCGGCGGGCGAACCGCGCTAAACGGTTCGCATGCGGCCGGCATCTCATCTTCCGGTCATGGCGAGCCCGCTTTCTCTGGTACGGTCTGTACAGACGCTCCACCCGTCCGCACTCGCCGCAGGCGAGGGGGCCGGGGAAGACGCGCTCGTCGGCCGCGCCCGTCGCGGGGACGTGGATGCATTCGAGCGGCTCTATCACCTCCACGCCGGACGCGTGTACGCGCTCTGCCTGAGGCTGGCCGGCGAGCCGGCGGAGGCGCGCGAGCTGGTGCAGGACACCTTCGTGCACGCATGGGAGGCGCTGCCGCGCTTTCGTGGTGAGTCGAGCCTCACGACCTGGCTGCACCGGATCGCCGTGAACGCGATGCTCGAGCGTCGTCGCCGTGACCGCCGGCGTTCGGCGCGCGTGACGCTCGTGGAGGATGAGGACGAGGTGGAGAGCGCGCCGCTCGCGGGCGGGTTCGTCGCGCCGACGGACGTCGCCACGGCGATCGATCTGGAGCGGGCGATCGCCGCGCTGCCGCCGGGCGTTCGCCGCGCGTTCGTGCTGCACGAGGTCGAGGGCTACACGCACGAGGAGGTCGCGGGGATGACCGGGCTCGCGACGGGCACGCTGCGGGCGCAGCTCCATCGGGCGCGACAACTGTTGATCAGGGCACTGAGTCTATGAACGAGCACATTTCACCTTCCGATACGAAGCTCGACGAGCTGACGGCCGAGCTCCCGCGCGAGATCGCGCCGCCCCCTGAGCTGTGGAACGCGATCCGCGCCGAGCTCGCGGAGCGTTCGTCGAACAGGTGGCGGTGGGACCGCTGGCGCCTCGCGGCGGCTGGGCTGCTGATCGCGGCGAGCTCGTCGCTCCTGACGGTGGTAGCGCTCCGGGCGCGCGAGCATGCACGCGAGGTCGCGATCGCGCCGGTCGCGCCGTCGTCGTCCGCTGCGGCACAGTCGGAGCCTCGTCTGCCGGCTCGGCTGGCGTCGGCGGAGCAGGGCTATCTGCGCAGCGCAGAGGCGTTGCGTCGCACGCTCGACGAGCGACGCGACTCGCTGGCGCCGTCGACCGTGGCAACGGTGGAGCGGAGCCTGCGCATCGCCGACTCGGCGATCGCCGAAGCACGCGCGGCGCTCGAGCGCGATCCGTCGAACGCGGTGTTGGCGGCGCTGTTCACGTCGAACTACGAGCGGAAGATCGATGTCCTGCGGCGAGCGACCGAGCTCGCGCCGCGCACATGAGCGGGAGTGCGGGGATGCGGGGAGGCGGGGATGCGGAGGCGCAGATCCCCCGACTCGCTGCGCTCGCTCGGGATGGCTCCATGCGCGGAGGGGTCCGACCCCTCTGGGGTCTGACCCCACGTCTAGCGCCGTGTCTAGCGCAGAGGTGGCGGCTGGCGCTCGGCGTGATGCTCATGAGCGCAACAGCCGCTCTGCCCCTGCACGCACAGCGCAAGGTGTCGGCGGGCTACGCGACGACGCCCGATGTGTCGGTGCGGTTGTTCGCGTCGGTGGGATCGGTGCACGTGATCGGGTGGGAGCGCGACAGCGTGGAGCTCACGGGCAGCGTCGCGGCCGGGTCGAAGGTGGCGCTCAACGCGCCGCAGGCGGGCGCAGCGCGCGGGCTCAAGATGTTCGTCGAGGCGCCGACGGAGCAGGCGGGGCGCGAGGGCACGCTGACGATGCACGTGCCGCGCGGCGCGCGCGTGTGGCTCAAGACGGGGAGCGCCGAGCTGACGGTGACCGACGTGACGGGCGGGCTCGACCTGAACGTCGTCGGTGGCTCGATCACGGTGCACGGCAGTCCGCGCGAGCTGCGCGCCGAGAGCATGGACGGCGCGGTGACGATCGACGGCGCGCCGGAATGGATGCGCGTGAAGACGGCGACGGGAGACATCGCGCTGCGCGGCGGGCAGGACATCGGCGCGTCGACGATCAGCGGTACGATCGACGCGCGCGGCGGCGAGGCGGATCACCTCAGGCTCGAGTCGACGACGGGGACGATCCGTTTCGCGCTCGGACTCGCGCGCGGTGCGACGGTGGAGATGGAGACGCACAGCGGCCCGATCGAGATCCAGCTGTCGCGCAAGGCGTCGGTGGACATCGACGCGGCGACGGTGACGGGAGAGATCGCCAACGGCTGGTCGGGAATGAAGCCGGCGGTCGGCAGCGAGGGACGCGGCATGACGCTCGTGTCGTCGGGCGCGCCGCTCGGCTCACGCATCACGGTGCGGAGCTTCAAGGGGAAGATCTCGATTCGGCCGATATGATCCGTCGCGCGATGTGTGGGGAAGCCACTCGCGCAACGTGTTTCACGCGGAGGCCGCTCATGGTGCATTGCTCCGCGTGCTCCGCGTGAAACCACAGAGCGCCTGAAACTGTAGAGCGCTAAACGATCGGCGAGATCACGGCATCTGATCGAGCACCACTCTCAGGGAGCCGATCATGCGCATCACACGTTCGTTGGTCTCGCGCGCCGCGCTCGGCGCGATGATGGTCGTCGGGCTCGTCGCTGTTACGGCAGCGACGAAGGGTACGACTCCTCGCACGGCGATGTTTGGCGGGCCGTGGCTCTCGATCGAGACGCCGGCGAATCCGTATCTCGCGTCCGGGGACGGCGCGCTGTTCCTCGTGCGCACGTACGTGCATCAGACTCCCGCCGAGCTGCCGGTAGCGGGGCGAGCGGAGGGGATCGTCGACGGCAAGCGGCGCTCTGTCCCGTTCACGCTGGCGAAGACCACACAGCCGGGCGCGTACGTCGTGCGGCCCGAGTGGGGCGGCAAGGGAATCTGGACGGTGCTCGTCACCGCGATGCCCGAGGCGACGAACAGCTGGAAGATGCAGGCGGTGGTGGACGTCGGCGCGGATGGCGCGATCGAGAAGGTGACCTTGCCGCGTGCCGCCAATCGCGCGCCGCGCGCACTCACTGATGCCGAGGTCGAGGATTGGTTGCGCGCTCGGGTGAAGGCCACCGTCGCGGTAGGCGCGCACTGAGCGGTCTCGCGGGGCGCCACCGCGCGAGCAGCTTCAGCGCGGAGCGCCCCTCCTGCTCGACCTGCGCGATGGTGCACTGGCGCGGCGCCTTGTCGGGACGCCAGCGGAGAAACGAGGTGCCGTGCCGGAACCGGCCGCCGGAGAAATGATCGTACTGCACTTCGACGACGAGCTTCGGCGCGAGCGGCTCCCACTCCGCCGAGCGCGCCGTGCTCCAGCGACTCGGCCCGCCGGGCGCCTGGCCGGTGAATCCAGGCGCCTTGACGAGCTTCTCGAGCTGCTTCGTCAGCGCGGGCTTCTGGTCGTTCGGGATGTTCGTGAAGCCGACGTGATGCAGGAGGCCGCCCTCGTCGTACAGGCCGAGCAGGAGCGAGCCGACGACTTTCCCTTTCGACGCGTAGCGGAAGCCGCCGACGACACACTCCGCCGTTCGCATCGACTTCATCTTCTGCATCCCGTCGCGCGTCCCCGATCGATAGGGTAGCTGCAGGTTCTTCGCGACGACGCCGTCCAGTCCTCCTCCGACCGAGCGAAACCAGCGCTTCACAGTCGCCATGGAAGTCGTCGCGGGCGAGAGCTTCAGGGGAAGCTCGGCGTTCACCTCCTCGATCATGAACGTCTCGAGCGCGGTGCGGCGCTCGGACAGCGGCTGCTTGACGAGCGACGTCCCCTTCGCGTCGACGAGCAAATCGAACACGATGAGCCACGCGGGACTCTCCGCCGCGAGTCTGGCGACGCGCGATTTCGCGGGATGGATGCGGAGGAGCAGCTCGTCGAAGGAAAGCTCGCCGTCCTTCCGCACGATGATCTCGCCGTCGAGCACGAAGCGCTCGGCGCGCACCTTCAGCAGCAGGTCGACCAGCTCGGGGAAGTAGCGCGTGAGCGGCTTGCCGGCCTTGGACATCAGGTCCACCTTCGCACCATCGCGGAAGGCGATGCAGCGGAAGCCGTCCCACTTGGGCTCGTACTGCCACGCCGGCCCCACCGGCAGCTCGGCGACGAGCTGCGCCTCCATCGGCGCGTAGCGGCGCGGAAGCGGGAGCGTCACGACGGCTACTCGCTCGCCTCCTCCGCCTCGTCGCCGAGCTTCACGATGTCGCCCTTGGTGAACAGGATGCCCTCGAGCACCTCGCGCCACTGCGGCTTTTTGCGGAGGAGGAACTCGAGATCCATCCCGAAGTGCTTCATCTCCTCGTGCTGGGCGTTCTTCATGATCGCCTTCGCCTGACGGTCCTTCTCGAGCGAGAGGCGCTGCTCGTACCACCCGATCGCTTCGGCCTCCTCGATCAACGAGGTGATCATGCGCGCGAAGGTGCGCGTTTCCGCCGAGAGCTCCTCGGGCGGTTCGTGGTACTGGTCGAATCCCATGTCGATCTGCGTATGGAAGGGTGACGTTTGCGCTCGTGACGCCGTGCGACTGACCTGTCGCCTCAGACGGCGGATGTGTCCCGCCGCATCCTTCCAAAGATCGTGCCTTCAGGATCCTGGCGTACGCGAGCCCGCCGGCGGCCTCAGCTCGCTACTTCGTCCAGACGAAGATGGCGCCGCATGTCCCAACGAAGTGGCCCGGCGGCGAGCCAATCGAGGAGAGCACGACTTCGACGCCGTACAAGCGTTGCGGCGGCAGATCGGCGATGTCTTCGGGCCGGACGTTGATACCATCGAGATAGATGGCCATAGGGCATTGACCGCCGCGAAACTGCGGAGTCGCGGAGCCTCTCCCCGAGGAGATGAATACGTCGAACCCCCGACGGACGATGTGTACGCCCGGCACGCGGTACAGAAGGTCGGTAGCGTAGAATGGACGCCACCGCTCGATGTCCGCCGGCGTGAAGTAGTAATTGTGCCCCCGCCGTGCCCGTTCGTCGAAATCGCGCTGCGTCCTCGTGCGCGGTCGGAGGCGTTTTGCGGTGACGAGGATGGAATCGAGCACTACCGATGCGCGCTCCATCGTCACCGTGATCGGTGAGCTGTTCGCGGCCACATCGACCGTGACTCGCCGAGGCGCGTAGCTGAGGGCTACAACCTCCAATCCCTGTGTACCGCTCGGAAGACCGGCGAGGCGAAAGGCACCGGTCTCGTTCGTCATCGCTTCGAGCGTCGTCCCGAAGAGACGAACATGGGCCGAGCTGACGGCCCTTCCGGACACATCCTGCACGCGACCCGTGATGAGGTGTCGGCTGAGAGAATTCGTCGTATCAGCCGGCGCATTCGCCGAATCGGCCGGTGAATTCGTGGTAGCAGCGGCCACCGGCTCCGGTAGTGCGCGTCCAACGTGGAGATTGATCACGCGTACGCCGCTCACTCCAATCTCCTCTTCGAGGACGCCGGACTGCTCGTTCGTCTCTGCCTGCGCCTGGATGGACAGCGGGCTTGTCAGCGGGAGGCCGCATGCGCGGAAAACCCCCTGCGAATCGGTGGTGACGTGCGCGGTGAGCTGCTTGGGGGTTGCGACGGCCGTCGCGCTGTCGACGTCGAAGTCACCCCACACGAAGACGACCGTGGCCGATGGGACCGGGCTGTCATCCGTGCGGCGCACGACGCCGAGCACCACTCCCGTGAGACTGTCGCTCTGCGTCGCTGGACAGAGGGTGCGTCGCAGCCTCACCGCGGAGGGAATGGCGAGAGCGACCGTCGTGGACCTCGCGCCAGTCACCTCCACCTCGGCCGTAGGCACTCCGATTCCCGTTGAATCGATCACCGGATGTTCGACCGAGATGGCATATCTGCCGAACGGGAGATCCTTGATCTGAAAGCGACCCCCGTCATCCGTCACAGTCGCATGGAACGTAGAGTCCCGTTGAGCTCCGAGCGGGGTCGCGATCACCGTCGCTCCGTCGAGATAGCGATGCCGGAGGCTGTCCATCACCGTGCCCTCCACGCTGCCCATTGGACTCTGGGCGCCCGCGCGACCCGCTATCGCGGCGGCAGCGAGCGTGTAGAGGACGTATCGGCGAATCCAGCGCAGCACAGCGGTTGGTCTACGCATTGTGCACGACCTTCGCCGTCGTAGCGAGCTGGCCGACGTGTCGCTGCGTGTGCTCGGCGGCGTGGAAGAGCAGGCCGAGCACCGTCGAGGGAAGTCGTGCGCGCCCCACCTCGCGCGCCTCGAGCAGAGTGGCCGGATCGGTTGCGCGCAGTTGCGTTAGCGCGCGCTCGACGGCCTCGTCGAAGTCGGCGACGAGCGATTCCTGGATGCCGACGCGCTCTTCGGAGCGGCCCTCCGCCTTGAGCGCATGCAGCTGTGCCGCGGAGAGCTGCTCGCCGCGCGCGTAGGTGAAGAGTCGATCGAGGCTGCCGATCGCGTGTCGGACGTGATAGCCCGCCGATGCTGCGCCACCAGGCGTCGCCCAGAGCTCGCTATCGGACAACGTCGGGACGGTCGCTCGAACCTCGAGACGACATTGCAGCAGACTGTGTGCGACGGGCTGAAGCAGCGGAGCGACGTCGGGGAGCGCGCCCCGCAACCACACTTCAGGTTCGGACATCCGATTCGTGAGAGAGGGCGCCACGCATGTGAGCGGCCGTCTATTATTATGCGCGGCCGCGCCGTCGCGAGCGCCTCGGCGCAATGGTCGCGAATCGCCCCTCCACCCGCAAGCAGGAGATCATGGTCTGGGAAGAGCGTTGGCATCCACTGCGCCGCGAGTGGGTGATCGTCTCGTCACATCGCAACGACCGCCCCTGGCTCGGCGAGACGGTGGGGGAAAGGAGCGAGCCGACGCCGGCGTACGTCCCGGACTGCTACCTCTGCCCGCGGAACGTGCGGATCTCGGGCGCACGGAACCCCGACTACGAGTCGGTGTTCGTGTTCGACAACGACCATCCGTGCGTCGGTCCGGAGTCGCCGGAGATGCCAGCGCGCGCTCCCGCCTTCTATCAGAACCGCCGCGCCGACGGCATGGCACGCGTGGTCTGCTACACCCCGCGCCACGACCTCACCCTGGCCGAGCTGTCGCAGGGGGAGATCGTGCGACTGCTCGAGACCTTCCGCGATCAGTACCTCGAGCTGGGCGCGCGCCCCGAGGTGCGGCACGTCCTGTCGTTCGAGAACAAGGGCGAGGTCGTGGGGGTGAGCAACCCGCACCCGCACGCGCAGATCTACGCCACGAACTTCGTCTTCCGCGCGATCGAAGTGGAGGCGCAGGCGGCCGCGGACCACATGGCCGAGCATCAGCGTGTGCTGTTCCGCGACATCATCGATGCGGAAAGGGAGGATGGACGCCGGATCGTCGCGGAGCACGGCGATGCGCTCTCGTTCGTGCCGTACTTCGCGCGATATCCGTACGAGACGTACATCGCGCCGCGAGAGACGCACGAGAGTCTCGCCGGCATGTCCGCCGGCGAGCTGGCCGACTTCGCCGAGGTGCTGCGGCGCACCCTCGTGCGGATGGACAACCTGTGGCGGATGTCGTTTCCGTACGTGATGGTGCTGCATCAGGCCCCGACGGACGGCGTGACGTATCCCGGATTCCACTTCCACATCCAGATCCATCCGCCGCTGCGGAAGCCGGGGTTGCTCAAGTATCTCGGTGGGCCCGAGCTGGGTGCGGGGAACTACCTCAACGACACCGCGCCGGAGGAGAAGGCAGCCGAGCTGCGCGCGGTGTCGGAGACGCAGTATCGTGCGCCAGGGGGTCAGAGCCCGTCGAGCTCTGACCCCGGGTCTGACTCCGCGGGACGCCATGAGCGCTGACGCGCGCAGGCTGCTGCCGGCGGTCCTCGCGCTGCACGATCGCATCCGCTCGAGCGTGGTGGATGCGTTCACCGCGCAGGGGCGTGAGTCGATGAGCGACGTCGCCGGCGACGACGACGCGGGTGACACGATCTACGCCGTCGATCGGGTGAGCGAGGAGACGCTCGTCGCCGGCCTGGAGGAAGTGGCGCGCGACGAGCCGCTGGTGCTGATCGCCGAGGGATTGCCGGAGGAAGGGCTCGTGCTGCCGCACGGCGCGGCGGAGCGCGATTGCCGATGGCGCCTGCTCGTGGACCCGATCGACGGCACGCGTGGGCTGATGTATCAGAAGCGGCCGGCGTGGATCCTCACCGGCGTCGCGCCGAATCGCGGCGTGGCGACGCGGCTGCGCGACATCGTGCTCGCCGTGCAGACGGAGATCCCGCTGGTGAAGCAGCATCTGTGCGATCAGCTCTGGGCGGTACGCGGTGAAGGAGTCGAAGCGACGCGCCTGGACCGGGTGACGGGGCGCACGGAGCCGCTGACGCTGCGGCCGTCGCGCGCCGACACGATCGCGCACGGCTTCGCGTCGGTGAGCCGCTTCTTTCCCGGCGCGCGCGACGTGCTGGCGGCGATCGACGACGAGGTCGCGAGCGTGGTGCTCGGCCCTCCGGCGAAGGGGAAGGCCGCGTGCTTCGAGGATCAGTACATCTCGACCGGCGGTCAGCTGTACGAGCTGATGATCGGGCACGACCGCTACGTCGCCGACCTGCGTCCGCTGCTGGCGGGCGTGCTCTCCGACCGCGGGCTGCCGCATCCGCTCTGCTGCCATCCGTACGATCTCTGCACGATCCTGATCGCCGAGGAGCTCGGGCTGTCGATCACGGGGCCGACCGGCGCGCCGCTGGACGCGCCGCTGGATCTGGCGAGCGACGTGGCGTGGATCGGCTACGCGAACGACGCGCTGCGCCGCGCGGTGGAGCCCGTGCTGCTCGAGGCGCTGCGGCGGCGCGGGCTGCTGCCGCCGGTATGAGGCAGGCACGATGACGCCGCGCACGCTCGCCGAGGTGCTTGCGTCGCCGGACGGAGGGTTCGTCGAACCGGTGATGGAGCGGCTGCGCGCGCTGCGTGACGGCACCGACGCGACAGTGCGCGACTTCCTGCGCGGCGACGAGCCGCTGTTCGTCGCGCGCGCGCCCGGCCGACTCGACGTGATGGGCGGGATCGCGGACTACAGCGGCTCGCTCGTGCTGCAGCTTCCGCTGGAGGTGGCGACGACGGCGATCGTGCAGCCGTGCGCGGAGCGGACGATCGAGCTGATGTCGGTGCGGCCACGCTCGGGGAGAGCGGCACAGTTCACGGTGTTGCTGGACGCACTGCTCCACGGTCCGCTGCGCGATCCCGAGCGGCTGCGCGCCCACGCGACGGCGCGCCGCGATGACAAGTGGGCGGCGTACGTGCTTGGCGTCGTGCACGCCTGTCTCGTGCAGCAAGGTGCGGAGGCGCGCGCGAGTGCCGGTGGGTTCCGCATGCTCATCCTCTCCGACGTGCCGGAAGGGAAGGGGGTGAGCTCGTCGGCGGCGCTCGAGGTGGCGAGCCTCGCGGCGGTCGCGGCGCGCTACGGCGTGGAGATGCGCGACGAGGAGATCGCGGTCGCGAGCCAGTGGGCGGAGAATCACATCGCCGGCGCGCCGTGCGGGATCATGGATCAGATGACCAGTGCGTGCGGGCGCCGCGACCGGCTGCTGCGACTGCGCTGCCAGCCGGACATCGTGGAAGGGTACGTCACGATCCCCGAGGGCTGGCGCTTTTATGGTATCGATTCGGGGATCCGGCATGCCGTGACGGGCTCGGACTACGGCACGGTGCGCACCGCGGCATTTATGGGGTACCGCATCATCGCCGACGTCGCAGGACTGCCGGCGACGATCGACGCGTCGAACGTGCGCGAGCTGGATTCACGTTGGCACGGGTACCTGGCGAACATCCCGCCGAGCGAGCTCGAGTCGCAGTTCGCGGCGCATCTCCCCGAGTGGATGACCGGGGCCGAGTTCCTCGCGCGGTTCGGGGGAATCACCGACGTCGTGACTCGCGTGGTGCCGACGGCGCGGTATCCGGTGCGGCAGGCGACGGCCCATCCCGTGTACGAGAACGCCCGCGTCGAGCGGTTCGCCACGCTGCTCGACACGCTCGGCTCCGGCGACGAGTCGATCGCGCGCGAGATGGGCGCGCTGATGGGCGAGTCGCACGCGAGCTACTCGGCGTGCGGGCTCGGGAGCGAGGGGACGGACCGTCTGGTGGAGATGGTGGCCAGCGCGGGGCCGGCTTCCGGGTTGTTCGGGGCGAAGATCACCGGCGGGGGGAGCGGCGGGACGGTGGCGGTTCTCGGGACAGAGGCGGCCGAGTCTGCGGTGCGGGCGATCGCTCGCGCGTACGAGGTGGAGACAGGGCGCGAGGCGTTCGTGTTCGCGCGATCCGGACCGGGGCTGATTGCCGCGACCGACGTTCCCATCGCATAACGGAACTGCGCGGCAGCGCTGTCATCCCGAGCGAGCGGAGCGAGTCGAGGGATCTGCACTTTGAGATCGCTGCGCCGCGGTTTCACGCGGAGCACGCGGAGGATCGCGGAGGGCGCGGAGGACTGCTCTCGGGGTCGAGCTCCACGCACAGGCTCACCCGTCATATCCATCCACGACCTCAAAACCTTTGATGGTCCGGAGGAGAGATTTCCCCGCCAGGCTCCGCGTCCTCCGCGGGCCCGGGCGGTGAGTGGCATACGATGGCGCACCGCTCCGCGCCCTCCGCGTGAAACCGCGGCGCGCCGGAGCGTCCCGAGGCATCCTCGCATCCCGCTACAGGGATTTGGGTCACATCGTCCCGTGACCCTAGAGCTCGCTAGGACGTCCCCCTACTGACGCCGCCCGACTCGGTGCGGCTTTCCTTACGGAGGTTCGTCAGATGAGAGCTCGCACGCTTCCCGATGGAACGCTCGTGATCTCGTACGCCGCGTGGCTGGAGCTGGGCAGCGCGATCACCCTGATGGGGATCGCCACCTGGGCGCTGCTGGATCCGACCGTCAGCCACCGCGTGGCCGGATGGGTCTGCGCCGGTCTGGCGCTGCTCCTCTTCGCCCTGTACGAGCGGAGCGTGTTCGAATTCCATCCGGGGGAGGGGCGGGTGATCTGGTCCCGTGTCCGCCTCCTGCGCCGCCGCTCCGGCACGATGCCCTACGACGCCCTCGACGCCGTGGCCGTGGAGACGGAGTACGGCCCGCCCTACCTGCACCGCCTCGCCCTGGTCACTTCGGCGGGCCGAGTCCCGCTGACCAGCGCCTATGACGACGCCCACGAGCGCGTCGCCGCCCTGGGCCGCGCGATCCAGGCGGCGGTCCGGCCGCATCGGGAGCTGCCGATCAGGACGTGAGTTGGTGAGTTGGATCGCGAATGGGTTTGAAACGGCCTCGGGACGCTTCGGCGTGCCGAGGCCGTTCGGCTTTATGGCTTCATCGCGCAAGGGATTTCACGCGGAGGCGCGGAGCGGTGCGCCGCACCGAGTCACTGACCACCGGGGCCCGCGGAGGCGCGGAGCGTGGCGGGGAAATCTCTCCTCCGGACCATCAAAGACCTTGGGGGTCGTGGATGGATATGACGGGTGAGCCTGTGCGTGGAGCTCGACCCCGAGAGCAGTCCTCCGCGCCCTCCGCGATCCTCCGCGTGCTCCGCGTGAAACTGCGGCGCAGCGATGCTTGACGGCAAAGGGCAGATCCCTCGACTCGCTGCGCTTGCTCGGGATGACCGAGAGAGGGTCCGCCCGGACGGCTAGGTACCACGATGCGCGGCAGTCAACTCGTCGAGGCCTCGCGCGAGCTGCTCCGGTGCCAGCTGTCGCAGGCTGGTGTAGGTCGTGAAGCGAACCGTCGTGCCCGAGCTGTACCAGATCCTGCGATGTGTGTCGGCCTTATCTGACACGAGCAGCGCCATGTCGACCGACAATATCCCCAGATCGACCGGCGCGATGGACTTCGGCACCCGCACCGCGATACGCAGCTCCGGTGCGCGGGGGTCGGTGACTATCGCGATGCCTGCATCATTCAATCGCCGGATCACCTGATCCCGCATCGCGGCGGTGTCGACGCCGAAGTCGAGGGCCACCTGATCGACCTGCTGAAACCGGAGCCGCACGGTCTTCACGCTCGTCGCGGACTGTTGCGCGGGAAGCACGCGTGTACCGCTCAAACTGGCGATCAATAGCCCTGGGATCAGGAGCTTTCGCATGGGATGTCTCCTCAGAAGACTTTCTTCTGTAGCCGCCTCACGTTGAACTTCGCGGTGTCGGCGATCGCCATCACGGTCATCACGCCGGCCTGCACGGGGTCGGTCACGACGAGGTCCGCCGCCTCCGGGACGCTGCCGGCCATGTTGAGGCTCACGACGAGCAGGCCGAGGGCGCGGACTTCGCGGACCGCCTTCTCGATCTCGCCGCCCATCAGGGAGCCGGCGAGCACGATGGCGAAGGCGCGGGGGAGTCGCGCGACGGCGCGGACTGCGTCGGCGAGCTGCTGCTCTCCGACGAGCGGGATGGTGTCCACCGAGATCCGCTCGCCGCGGATGTTGTGGCGGTCGGCCTCGGAGATCGCGCCGATCGCGACCTGCCCGACCTGCGCGCCGCCGCCCATGATGATGATCCGCTTGCCGTAGATCGTCTTGAGTGTGTCCACCAGCTCGGCGCCGCGCACGACGTCGAGCTGCTCGAGCGCCGCGACGAGATCCTCGGCGGGGCCCGGGAGATCGATCTCGAGGTAGACGCGATCCTCCGTCTCGCTCTGGCTCGCGATGGCGACGGAGGAGATGTCGCCGCGCTGGTGCGCGATGACACCGGTGAGCCGGTGGAGCACGCCGGGTCCGGTCGTGGTGCGGACCTGCAATCCAATACGTTCGGTGGTCATCGAGTACTCGAGGGTGATGTCCGCTTCACCGCCCCAAAGGCGGCGAAGCAGCCGTTCTTGTGCAGCACGTCCACGTCGGCGAAACCGACGCGGCGCAGCAGGTCGAGCTGAAAGACGAGGGGACGCGGCGTATCCTCGCGCTCCACGTACGCGAAGACGTGTTCCCGATAGGCCTCATCGCGCAGCGCGGCCAGGTACTCGCCGTAGCGCTGCCACATGATCGACTGTACGGCGGGGATGGTGTGCTCGACGAGGTCGAAGATCCAGAGCGAGCCGCCGGGTCTGAGCGCGCGGAAGAAGCTCGCGAACACCGCCTCCCACTCCTCGGCGCGGTCGAGCATCGGGCGACTCAGGTCGATCAGAGTGACGTCGAGCCCCGGGAGCGCCTCGAGCATCTTGAGGGTGTAGTTCCCCGCGCCGGCGCCGACGTCGAGCAGGTGCGTCGCAGCCGGCGTGGTCGCCGCGGCCGCGCGCACGATGAGCTCGAGCGCGAGCGGCGCGTCGATCGTGGACGACTGGCCGGTCTCGAGGTTCGAGAACCGCTCCACGTCGTCGTCGAATCGCCGGCGGATCTCGTCGACGGAGGATTTCATACCGCAATAAAGCGCGTGCAGACACGGGGCGACAACCCGCGCGCGATTGACAACGCGTACTGGGTCGACAGTTTCTCGCTCGGAAAGCAGTGAGTGCGTGAGTGGGTGAGTGCGTGAGTGAGAGACGGCCTCGGGACGCTGCCGTGAGCCAAGGGGTCAGACACCTTCGGTATCTGACCCCAGCCTTCACCCGCTCACCCACTCACCCACCTGCTCACTCACCCACTCACGTCTCCTCCCCGCCCATGTCCCGTCGCGCTGGAATTCTCTCGCTGCTCTGCGCCGTCCTTGCCGCGCATCACACCGTCGCGGCGCAATCGACCACCACGGCGCCGGCCGGCTCGGCGAAGATCACGACGGCGGCGGGAAGCCGGATCGAGCGGCTCGATCCCGCGCTCGACGCGCTGCTGGATCGCAATGCGCGTGTCGAGCAGCTCGCCGACGGATTCGCCTGGACGGAGGGGCCGGTGTGGCGGCGCGACAAGGGCTACCTCCTGTTCAGCGACATCCCGCACAACACGGTCTGGAAGTGGAACGAGGCGGAGGGGCTCTCCATCTACATGCGCCCCGCCGGCTACGCCTTCGGCACCAACCCGCCGGGTCGCGAGCTCGGGACGAACGGGCTGACGTTCGACAAGAAGGGAACGCTCGTCGTCGCCGACCATGGCAATCGGGGGATCTCGCGCTGGAATGACTCGCTGTTCACGCGCACCGTCGTCGTCGATCGCTTCGAGGGGAAGCGCTTCAACAGCCCGAACGATCTGGTGTGGGCGCCGAACGGCGACCTGTATTTCACCGATCCGTCGTACGGGCTGCGTGAGCTCAACAAGGACCCGGCGAAGGAGCTGCCGTTCAACGGGGTGTTCCGCCTCTCGGCGAGCGGAGAGCTGAGCGTCGTGGCGCGCGACCTCACCTTCCCGAACGGTGTCGCGCTCTCTCCCGACGGCCGCACGCTCTACATCGGCATCTCGGACCCGGAGAATCCGTACGTCATGGCGTACGACGTCCCGGCGGACGGCAAGTTCGGCAAGGGACGCATCTTCGTCGACGGCCGCGCGCGCGTGCAGCAGAAGCTGCAGGGGAGCTTCGACGGGATGAAGGTGGACGCGAGCGGGAACGTGTGGACCACCGGGCCGGGCGGCATCCTCATCATCGCACCCGACGGCAAGCACCTCGGCACGATCGTGCCGGGCGACGTCGTGGCCAACTGCGCGTTCGGTGAGGACGGCTCGACGCTCTACATGACGGTGAACAACAAACTCATGCGCGTGCGGACGAAGACGAAGGGGCTCGGTTTCTGAGTCGTTCGCGCAGGTAGCCGGAGATGTACACGGCCTGCGAGAGTGCCGTCACCGCGGCCAGCGCGATCGATCGTGGTGCGGCGATCCGTTTGAGGGGGTAGGTGACGAGCCGCGTGTAGAAGTCCAGCGGCTCGACGCGCAGCGGCGCCTCGCCGCGCCGCGAGCGCGCGCGATGCAGATAGTACGCGCCGCGGCCGTAGGTGTAGTGCTGCCGGCAGAAGGAGCGGAGCCGGAGCGCGTGGGCGTGATGCACGACGGCATCGTCCGCGTACACCATCGAGTGGCCGGCCTCGCGCCAGCGATCGCAGGCGTCGCGATCTTCCGCAGCGGCGAGAGGGAACGAGGCGTCGAATCCACCGATGGCGCGGAATGCGTCCGTGGGGAAGGCGAGGTTGGACGTGATGAAGAAGCGACCGGTTCCCTCGTCCACGTTGTAATACTCGTACAGGAAATCGATCAGGAGCTGGCTCGCGGTGGAATAGAGGCCGTCGCCGAGGGCATTCTCGACGCGGCCACCGATGGCGGAACCAGGATACCGGGCCACCACTTCCTCGAGCGCGCGCAGCCAGTGCGGATCGGGGCGGCAGTCATCGTCGGTGAAGGCGAGATACTCACCGCGCGCCGCCGCCACGCCGGTGTTGCGCGCCACGGCCGGACCGGCGTTGGGCTCTTCGATGAGCCGCACGTCGAGCACAGCGGCGAATCGCGCGACGATCTCACGTGGCGGCTGGGCGCTTCCGTCGTCCACGACGACGACCTCGAAACGCTCGCGCGGAAAGTCCAGCGCGGCGAGCGCCTCGAGGCAGCGCGTGAGGCCGTCCGGACGCTGGAAGGTCGGGACGACCACGCTGAACAAGGGGCGCGCTTCGTTCATCTCGCTCCTCACTCGCGGCCTGCCTGCGCGGGAGAGCCGGAGGGCCAGACGGCGCGCCAGCGTCGCCGTTCGGCGGCGTCGAGCTCACCGAGGACGACGAAGGCGACAGCCACTCCGGCCGTCATGAGGCCGAGCGCCAGCACCAGCACGAGCAGCCCGCCTCCCACGCCGGCGAGGTGCGACGCGAGCCAGTAGGCGGGGAGGGCGAGCGCCGCGGCGCGCGCCATCGTGGCGTAGGCGTGCACGCCCCACATCCGGTGCACGCACGCGAGCGACACGAGCGCTCCCATCGTGCCGCAGGCGGTGGTGACGGTCGCGGCACCCAAGGCACCGAAGCGGGGGATCATCACGAGGTGGCCCACGACGGCGGCGGCGAGGACGGCGAGCCCGATCATCGAGACGACGCGTTGCTGGTCGATCGCCGTGATGATCGAGACCGCCACCGTCATGAGCGCCAGCGCGACACCGCCGGCGAACAGCAGTGCGAGCAGCGGGCCGGACGCGACGAACGATGCGCCGAAGATGACCCGGACGATCTCCGGCGCCGCGCCGGCGACGATCGCCGCGAGGGGCACGAGGCCGATCGTGACGCGCAGCGCATCGCGGCCGACGCGGCGCGCCTGATCCTCCGCGCCACTGCGCCGGAGGCGCGTGAGCGTGGCGAGCAGCAGCGGACCGATCGCCAGCGCGAAGAGGCCCGGCGCCACGGCGAGATTCTGTGCCGCGGCGTACAGGCCGGCATCGACAGGCGAGCGGCTCAGCGCGGAGAGCGCGAACAGATCGATCCTCGAGTAGAGCTGCTGCGACACGCCGTAGAGCATGAGCGGGGCGGCGACACTCCACAACATCGATCGCGTAACGGTCGAGTGTCCGCGAAAGGGGATCGGCTCTCGCCAGCGTGCGACGAGCAGCTCGACGAGCGTGGCGCCGACGCTCCCGACGACGGCGCCCATCACCGAGCCCGTCAGCCGCACCAGCACGACGATGAATACGAGGCGTGACGTCCATCTCGCGGCGCTCACCGCGGCGACCTCGCGGAAGCGCCCGCGTCCAGTGAGGACGTCGCGGTGCGCGCGCGCGAGGTTGAACAGCAGGAGATCGATCGCGAAGACGGCGAGATACGGCGCGAGTGTCGATTCGCCGAGCACGCGGGCGATGGGCACCGACGCCAGCGCCACGACGAGCGCCGCCAATCCGCCGATGGCGAGCCGCCAGCGGAGCACGCCGGTCGCCACGGGGCGCCACACGTCCGCCTCGCTGACGAACTTCACCGCCGCGCGGGCGAGCAGCGTGGTCGTCGTGAAGCCGAGCCAGGTGATGAAGGTCGCCGCCACCGAGAACACACCGTACCCGCGCGGACCGAGGGTGCGGGTGAGCACGGCGGCCGTGACCAGGCCGGTGGGGAGCAGGATGAGCTCCGCGGCAAAGCCGAGCACCACGCCATCGGTGAGACGAAAGTGCTTCGAGGCCGGAGCGGTCCGCGCCGTCACGACGTCGCCACCCGCTGCACGATCCCATCCGACAGGTAGCGGTCGATCATTGCGCGCACGGCGGTCTCCACCGGCGTGGACGGATCGTAGCCGAGCTCCGCGCGTGCCAGGTTGCTCGAGGTGTGCTTGTCGGCGACGAGCACCTCGCGATCGTGCACGACTGCCGATGCGAGCCCGGTGGCGCGGAAGGCGAGGGCGGTGGCCTGGAGCGCCGCGCGATATGGCGCCGCGGGCGGGCCACGTCGTGGTGCCGGCGCGCCGAGCAGGCGCGCGACCATCGCGACGAATCGTGCGAGCGTGGTCTCTTCGCCCGCTCCGAGGACATAGCATCTCCCGTCGATGTCCGGCACGATCGCGCAGCGCACGAGCCCATTCGCCACGTCGCCCACCGCCACGAGATCGATCGCGTTCGAGCCGTCGCCGATGAGCTTGAGGCGTCCGGCGGCGACGTCGCGCGCGAGCGGCACCCAGCCCATCGCGCCGGCGCCCACGACGGTGGAGATCCGCGCGATGACGACGGGCACCGACGCGTGGTCGTACGCCTCGCGCACGACCCGCTCGCCCTCCCACTTGGAGCGACGGTAGGGCGTGTTGGGACGGATCGGTGAACGCTCGTCGAGCGTGCCTTCCGTGACGAAGCCGTGCACGCCCAGCGTGCTGCCATACACGAAGCGCTGCACGCCCGCGACGCGCGCCGCATCCACGACGTTCGCCGTGCCGCGGACGTTGACGTCCTCCAGCAGCGCCGACGAGCCGGCCTTCGCCGCGGCGAGATGGACCACGTGCGAGCAGCCGCGCATCGCGAAGCCGAGCGAGACGCGATCGCGCACGTCGCCGTCGATGGGCTCGATGCCGTCCGATACCAGGCGGCGTACGTCCGCCGGCGGGCGTACGAGCGCGCGCACGTCGTGGCCGTCGCGCGCGAGCCGCCGCGCGACGGCGCCGCCGACGAATCCGGTCGCTCCCGTGACGAGGACGCGCATCGTCGGTCCGTCGTCAGCCCGCGTTGGGCACGGCCCGCTCGCGTGCCTCGAGATCGCGCCGCTCGCGGCGCGACAGATGCCTCGTGCGATGCAGCTCGTAGTCCTCCATCCGGCTGATCGCGTTCCCCTCGCCGGTCAACAGTCCCCACGCCTCCGCTGCCGCGAGCACGCCGAGCGTGGCGCCGAGGCTCGCGTACACGCGGGGACGGAGTGCGTCGGGGATGGACATCCGCCGCACCGCGGGGAGCGCGTACCGGAGCTGAAGGAGTGGGAAGAGGGGGAATGCCGCGGCCTGCACGATCCGTCGCCAGTATGGCCACTGCTCGCGCGTCGCGCGCTGCGCGCCGAGGATGCGCCCGCGCTGCGCATTGAGCCCCACGGTGGACCAGCCGCGCGACACGTTCGCGTGATGCGTGCGTGCCGTCGGCTCGAGGTACATCGTGTGTCCCGTCGCGCGCAGCTCGCCCTGGAGCCATCCCTCCCACTCCAGCAGCGCGCCGAGTCGATCGCCGAATGGCAGGAGCGCTTCGCGCTTGTACGCCGAGTTGTGCCAGGGAAGCAGGTCGCGCTCGCCGCCGGCAACTGGCGGCGCGAAGATGCCGTACGAGAGCACGTAGTTCACCCAGCTCGCCACGTAGTCCGGGTTCGCGTTCGCGACGACGGGCCCGACGACCGTCCACGGGCCGGCGTGCGCGCGCAGGAACGCCTCGGCCCACTCCGGCTCCGGATAGGAGTGGTCCTCGATCATGGCGACGATCGGCGCGGTGGCAGCGCGGATCCCCTTCGCGGCGGCGTCGCCCCGCTGCGTGATCGGTCCGACCTCGACGACGCGGCATGCGGCGAACACGGCGCCGCCGAGCGCGTTACAGTCGAGTGTGTGCGCCGATTCGGCGACGACGATCAGCTCGATCCGATCGCGCGCCGTCTGGGCGCGCAGATGACGCATGGTGCGTGCGATGCCGGCGAGCCCACCGCCGGCGACGAGCACGACGGAGAGCGCCGGCGCGGCAGTGGGCATTGTCGTGGACGTCGACATATCGATCATGAGCTCACCTCAGCCGGTGCAGGCGACGAGACGAGCCAGTCGCTCAGCGGCGGCGCGGTCATCGTCGAAGGAGCGGGGACGTCGAGCAGGGCGAGCAGCGTCGGCGCGAGCGCGAGGGGGCTCACGTCGGCGGTGCGGCCGCCCGGTCGCACCGCGCCGCCCGCCGCGACGAGCATCCCTTCCGTGGTGTGATGGCTACCACGATGGAAGGCATGTGGCGCCTGCGAGAGCTCGGCGCGCGGATGCGTCACACGAAGGAGCGGGCGATCGTGCTCGTGCCAGAAGATGGTGAGATCGGGAAGCGCGGGATGCGCGTCGTCGCCCAACAGTTCGCGCGTCCGCACCGTGCGCGCGATCACGGGTTTGCCCGTCTCCGCGTCGCGCAGCGCGTGGAGGTCCGCCTCGAGACGCGTGAGGAGCGCGTCGTACTCCGCGCCAGGCGCGACCGTCCCCATTGGCTCGCGGCCACGCAGGTTGACGCGCAGGCAGCCGGTGTAATAGCCCGGCGGCGCATACACCGTGGTGCGTGACCAATCGGTGGACGCGGCGAACTTCTCGCTCAGCAGCCGCGCCTGCACGCTGAACGGCAGGTAGCGGCTCACGACATTGCGTGCCCATTCGGGGACGAGCCCACGCAGTGCCGATGTAAACGAGCGACGCTTTGGCGCGTCGCTCGTCGCCGGCTGCGGCGTCGCCTGATAGCCGAGCTGGCGGCAGAACGTCTCCAGCAACTCCTCGGTCGGATACTGTGAGAGCAGGCCGACCGACGAGGTGACGAACACGCTGGCCGTCGGCGGCAGCGCGGCGACGATGCGGCCGATCTCGTCGTCCACGGCGCGACATAGACGATAGAGCGCGTCGCCCATGCCGTGGTCGGGGCGCGGGCCGTCGCCCTTGGCGTCGCGGCGATACTCCCACGCTTGATGCGCCCCCGTGTGTGCCTCGGCGAACACGGCGACGACGAGATCGTAGTCGTCCTTCGCGATCAGCTCCCGCACGCACGCACCCTTGCGTGCCGCACGCGCGACGAGCCGCTCCACGATGGAGCGATCCTCCGCGACGGACGCACCGATCTTCTCGCCGATCTGCTCGCGCGGGCCGAAGGCGCCGCGCACCGCAGCGATCGCCGACGCCGGCTCGGCGGAGAGCTCGAGTGGTGGATAGTGCGAGTGCGTGGCCCACTCGCTCACCTGCATTCCGCGCAGTCCGGGCACGGGGGCGACATCGGGTGGATCGAGCACGAGCACCGATCGGTCGCGCCCCGCGAGCTCGGCCCAGAAGGGTGCGACGCCGAGATCGCGACCGCGCTTGAGCTCGAGCCCGTAGCTCCCGGGCACCGGCTGCCAGAAGAAGTGGAAGCCATGGCGCGCGACGGAGACGCCAGACAGCAGCGAGGACCAGATGCCGTGCTCGAACAGCAGCTCCTCGCCACCGGTGCGCGCCCAGGTGCCGCGCGCCATCAGGTCCGCCATCGCCGGCAGCTTCCCCTCGCGCGCCCATCGCTCGACGAGGTCGGGGTCGGCGGCGTCGAAGCCGAGAAGGACGACGGGCCCGTTACGGCGATCAGCTGGCATGCGCGGGACGCGGGTTCGGGAAACGCAGCTGCTCGTACAGTCGCTCGAGGTGAGTGAGGCAGCCGTCTATGGAGAATTGCTCGCGCGCCCGCGCGCGAGCAGCGCGGCCGAGCTCCTCCGCCCACTGGCGATCGGAGAGCACGCGCGCGAGGGCGTCGGCGAGTGCGGAAACGTCTCCTGGCGGAACGCGAAGTCCGGTGCGCTCGTGGAGCACGATGTCGCCGAGTCCGCCCACCTCGCTCGCGACGACGGCGGTGCCGCGCATCATCGCTTCCGTGGCCGTGAGGCCGAACGGCTCCGGCCAGCGCGAAGGGACGGCGTGTACCCACGCGCCGTCGAACATCCTGCCAAGGGCATCGTCGTCGAGCTGTCCGTGCAGCGTCACGGCGTCGTCCAACGCGAGCTCGGCGACGAGGGCGCGCAGTGCGGGCTCGGCGGCACCGGTGCCGGCGATCGAGAGTCGCGCGTTCGGTACGCGTTGACGCGCGATCGCGAAGGCGCGCAGCAGAACATCGACGCCTTTCTCCGGCATGAGCCGGCCGGCGAAGCTCACCGTCGGCGGTCCTTCGAGTGGCGGCCGCTGTGCCGACTCGCGTACACCGGGCGAGACGACACCCTGCGTCGCGATACCGTCGCGCTCGAGCTGGCGCTGCACGTCGCGCGAGCAGCCGACGATGGCGCCGAACGCACCGTGTCGCCGGTGCCACAGGCTGCGCTGCAGCATGAGCGGCGCGAAGCCGGTGACGGTGATGCATCCCTTGGTGAGGCAGGCGACGCCGGCGCGTACGTCGCACGCCGCGCCGGAGGGCAGCCACTTGAGCCCAGTCGGACAGACGGCCTTGAACGTCATCGCCCAGTAGACCGCCGGCACGCTGCGCAGCACCGGCAGGATGGCCGGCGAGAGCTGCCAGAGGAACATCTGCACCTGCACGACGTCGGGCTGGAAGTCGCGCAGCTCGCGCTCGAGCGCGCGCGCCGCCGAGAGGTTCACGGCGGAGCTGAAGGTGCGCAGCCGACTGTTGGTGCCGTAGCACTCCGCGTCGGCGAACGACTCGCCCGGGATGAGCTGCGCGCGGCTCGCGAACACGCGCACCTCGTGCCCGCGCGCGCGAAAGCCGTCACGCAGATCGCGCGTGATGCGCTCAGCGCCGGCGGTGGCGGTGGCGTAGTCGTTGACGAGCAGGATGCGCATCAGCGGCCGGCGGACGTCGCCAGGGGGCGAGGTGCCGGGAGCGAGGGTGGCCAGGCGACGGATTCCGCTGCTCCGCTCGCCGCGGATCGCTCGGCCGCCTCGACGACGGCGAGGCTGCGCAGGCCGTCTATCAGATCCGGACTGCTGCGCAGTCCGTGCAGATCCGGACTGCTGCGCAGTCCGTGCGACGAGTCTGGTCCCGACGCGCTCGAGACGAACGCGCCCAGCGCGGCGTCGAACGAGGGCTCCATGCCCGGCGAGCGCAGGACGCGCGCCGGCTCGAGCGCGGCGAGCGCACGCGCGAGGCGACGCGCACGCGCGCCCTGCTGGGTGGCCGGCACGTGATCGGGGCGCACGAGCTCCGTTCGATCCATCACCAGCTTGCCGGTGGTGCCGACGATCTCGATGCGATGCTCGTCCACGGTGCCGAGCGAGACGAAGAGCTGCACCATGAGACCCGACGCGAGCTCGAGCTGCACCGCGGCGTGGTCCCCCTCACCGGAGAGCGAGCGAACGCTCGCGAACACGCGCACGACAGGGTCGTCGGCGAACAGGTAGTGCACGAGATCGATGTGGTGCGACGCGAGGTCGAGCAGCACGCCGCCACCGCTTCCGCGCGTGCGCTTCCACTCCGGGAGCTCGTGCGGCAGGATCGAGAAGATCGCGCGCACGCCGAGCGGCGTGCCGATCGCGCCGTCGCCGAGCCGCTCGCGGATGCGCACCACCTGCGGGTGGAAGCGGAAGTTGAAGCCGATCATCCCGACCGTTCGTGCGCGCCGCCACGCCTCGACGAGCCGTTCTCCCTCGGCGAGGGAGAGAGCGATCGGCTTCTCGAGGTAGACGTGAAGGCCGGCGTCGAACGCCGCCGTGGCTACGGGCACGTGCAGATGGGACGGTACGCAGATCACGACCG
>DASVNI010000115.1:0-10157 GCA_036383935.1 Gemmatimonadaceae bacterium
GTGCCCACCTTCCATCCCCCCAACTTCGCCAAGCCCGGGCTTGCTACAGCGCCCGATGCCCGGTTCGTGCCGGCGCCGGCAGATGGCGTGCTCCCCGAAGGCTTCTTCTCGACGACCAATCTCCCGACCTATGTGAGGATCGGGGGGGCGTGGCGCCTGCCGAAGGAGCCGCGGATGGACTCGGCGCTCGTGCTCGATTCCGCCGACGAGCTGTGGGTGCGCGAGGGGCGACGGGTGAAGAAGGGAGATCGGGTCGCCGTCGGGGAAGCCGAGGACGGCAGCCAGGGGATCTTCGTGCACGCCGGCGCGTTCATGGAGGAGGTCGGGAGCGACGGCGAGTTCAAGTTCATGGTCAGCGAGGTCTCGCGCGAGAAGCCGATCGACTACGCGCTGATGGCCAAGATCCTCGTCGACGAGCGTGACAGCGGCGGCTACCCCATCTGGGTCTGCGGTCCCGCGCTCGTGCATTCGCGGGCGCGCAACGACATGGTCTGGTTCATCCAGCATGGCTTCGTCGGCGCGCTGCTGGCCGGCAACGCGGTCGCGGTGCACGACATCGAAGCGTCGATCTTCGGCACGACGCTCGGCATGAGCGGCGAGGGGAAGGCGACGCAGGGTGGGCACGGGCTGCACATGCGCGCCATCAACAAGGTGCGCGCTGCCGGCTCGATAGCAGCCGCCGTCGCGAACGGCACGATCAAGGACGGCATCATGCACGCGTGCGTGACGACGAACACGCCGTTCGTCCTCACCGGCTCGATCCGCGACGACGGCCCGCTCCCCGAGGTGATCACCGACGCGATCGCCGCGCAGGACGCGATGCGTGCGCACGCGGTGAAGGCGACGATGGCGATCCTGATCGCCACCGCGCTGCACGCCATCGCGACGGGGAACATGTTGCCGGCGTTCGTCACCGAGGAGGACGGCTCGCTGCGCGAGCTGGCGACGATCTGCGTCGACTCGGCGGAGTTCGTCGTGAGCAAGCTCAAGGACCGGGGCACCCATCAGGCGTTCGGCGTCGTGACGAACGCACAGGACTTCATGCACATCCTTCGACTGTACGTCGAGCGAGAGATCGATCAGCGCGGCATGACATCCACTCCGCCCGCGGCCGCGGCAGCGGGCGCGCGGTGAGGGCGGTGATGGACGAGACGCGCGCGCGATTCCTCGCCGCGATCGCCAAGCAGCTTCCTGCCGAGCGGATCGCCGAGGCCCACCTGTTCGCAGCGATCCGGCAGGGCGGCGTGGAGAGCGGCGTCGCCGTGATCGCGCTGGAGCCTGAGCTCGCGCTGGAGCCGGAAGTCGAAGAGCAGGTCGCCATCGAGGCGGCCGTGGAGCTCGACGCTGCGGCAGTGGGTGATGTCGTCGACGCCGCGGATGCCGACGAGACACTCGGTGACGTGGACCTCGACACCGACGAGCGCCCTCTCGACGGGGACGACGACTCGCCGTATGCCGCCGACGCCAGCGAAGAGCCCGTGGCCGTCGCCGCGCCCACGCCGCCACGTCGCTATGTCGTGTGCACCGCACGCTACCGGCACACGCTCAAGGGGCCGGACCGCGGGAAGTGGGAGGTCACTGTGACGGAGGAAGCGGACGCGCCGCTGCTGACGGTGGATGCGGTCGTGCGCGGCGTACAGCGCCGGTCGGGTGACGTCGACGAGATCGTGCGGCTGAGCGGCGACGAGCTGCGTGCCGCCGTGCCGGTGCCCGCGACGCCCTGAGTCGCGCGCGCCACCTCCACGATGCCAGAACCCGCCTCGATCGGCCTCGCGCTCGCGTTCAGCGCCGGCCTACTCAGCTTCCTGTCGCCCTGCGTGCTCCCGCTCATCCCGAGCTACCTCACCTTCGTCACCGGGGTAGGGCTCGACGATCTCGGGAGCGCACGCCGCGCCGCGCTCCTGCACGCGCTGCTGTTCGTGCTCGGGTTCACCCTGATCTTCATCGCGCTCGGCGCGTCGGCGACGGTGCTCGGCCGGCTGCTCGTCGCGTATCGACAGTGGATCACGCGCATCGGCGGCGCGCTCGTCATTCTCTTCGGGCTGTATCTGCTGGGGGCGGTGCGCGTCTCGGCGTTCGAGCGCGAGCGACGCGTGCATCTCGCGAACAAGCCCGTCGGCTACCTCGGCACGGCGCTCGTCGGCGTCGCGTTCGGCGCGGGGTGGACGCCCTGTCTCGGCCCGATCCTCGGCGCGATCCTCACCTACACCGCGGCGACGGCGGATCTGTCGCGCGGGCTCCCGCTGCTGCTCGCCTACTCGCTGGGGTTGGCGCTTCCATTTCTGGTCGCGGCGGTGGCGGTGGAGCGATTCCTCACGACGGTCACGCGCCTGCGGCCGTATCTCGCGCGGGTGTCGCAGGTGAGCGGAGTGCTGCTGGTGATCGTCGGCGTGATGATGATGTTCGACTACTTCACGGCGATCGGCGTGTATCTGCAGGCGGTGACGCCGGAGGCGTTGAAGAGCCGCTTGTAGTTGCGCTGTCATCCCGAGCGAGCGTAGCGAGTCGAGGGATCTGCACTTCCGTCCGGGATGCCGAGAAGGGGTTGGTCCCCTTCCCGTGAACTGAGCCGAGCGCTACCGTAGCGTGCGCATACGCGGCGACGGGGCCGCTGTCCTCACGTGATCGGCATCGACCGCGGCACTCACAAAGCGGTGTTCATGAATCGCATCCACTGGCTGCGCAGTGCTGCGCGCGCGTTCGCCTTGGTCCTCTCGTCGCCGTCTCACCTCTCGGCACAGACCGAGGCGGGCGTCGCGCGCGATGCGAAGACGGGCGCGCCGCTGGAGTGCCTGCACGTCGCGCTCGTCGATACCGCGAATCGCGCGGTGGCGCACACGGTGACGGATGCGGCGGGTCAATTCCAGATCGAGGCGCCGCATCCGGGGCCGTACCATCTTCGCTTCGAGCTCTTTGGGTGGCAATCGCTCGGTGGCCCGCTCGACACGCTCGCCGATGGTGACATGAAGCAGCGTCGCTATCCGCTCGACTTCGAAGGGCTCCTGATGCCGAAGGGGCTGCCTCTGCGGTCGATCCTCGATACGGCGGAGAGCGTTCACAGGCAGCACGATCGCGAAGAGAAGGAAGCGTACGACCGCTTCTATCGCGAGTTGCGCAAGCAGGAAGAGGGCGGCGCGTGGCGCAGCAGGGGCATCACGTCCCTGGGCGACACATCACGGTTCCACTACCCCGAAGGTTTGCGACGCCAGGGGGTGCAAGGGTCGGTGGTGATGCAGGTGATCATCGACTCGAGTGGCCAAGCGCGTCCGGACTCCTGGCAAACGATCAGGAGCGCGCATCAAGACTTCGAGAGGACTGCCCGAGCGTCGCGCGAACAATGGCAGTGGACCTCCGCGCTGCTGGCGGGCAAACCGGTGTGCGAGTTGACGCGTGGCGTCGTGGAGTTCAGCGTCGACTTCACGATACCTGGGTATGATTGGTCGAAGATCAGGTTCATCTTCTGATGAGGGAATGAGGAACGGCCCCGGGAGCTTCCTGCTCCCGGGGCCGTTGCCATTTCATCGTGCGTCAGTGCAGATCCCTCGACTCGCTACGCTCGCTCGGGATGACAGCACGCGCACTCAGGCGCCGAGCCACTCCTTCGATTTCCTGAGCAACTCTCCGACAGGCACAGGCTTCAACATCACCGCGCGACACCCCGCGGCGAGGCAGCGAGTGGAGACTTCCTGTTCGTCGCGGCCCGTGAGCGCGACGGTCACGCGCGGCAGCGCGTCGCGGCTCGCGAGCTCGGCGAGCACGGCGAGACCGTCGCCGTCGGAGAGGCCGAGGTCGAGCAGCAGGAGGTCCACCTGATCGACCGCGGCGGCGGCGACGGTGTCGACGATCGAGCCGGTCGTCGTCACGCGATGCCCCGTCTCCTCGAACAGCAGCCGCATCGCGTCTGCCACGAGTGCGTTGTCCTCCGCCACCAGCACGTGCGGAAGTAGCGGCACGGCGCTCAGGGCAGGGAGTAGGGAATCGTGAAGTAGAAGCGGCTCCCGCCACCGAGCTCGCTCTCGAGCCAGATCCGCCCGCCGTGCAGCTCGACGAGCTTGCGTGCGATGGTGAGTCCGAGTCCCGTGCCGTGGTGCTGGCGCGATGCGCTCGAGTCCACCTGGGCGAACTCGCGGAAGACGAGATCGTGGTGCTCGCTCGAGATGCCGATGCCGGTGTCTCCCACTTCGACGACGAGCTCGTCGACTCCGTCGCGCTGGATGGCGAAGGCGCGCACCCAGACGCGCCCCCCCTGCGGGGTGAAGTCGATGGCGTTGCCGAGCAGGTTGCCGACGATGTGGAAGACTTTCTCGCGGTCGGCATAGAGCGGCACGAGGTCGCTCTGCACGTCGGTGACGAGGGTGAGCCCCTTCTTGCTCACGAGCGACTCGTTCAGCGCGCTGAGCTGCGCGAGCACCTCAGCGAAGTCGAACGTGGTGCGCGTGATGGTGAGCTGGTTCGCGGCACCGCGCGCATAGGTGAGGATCTCGCCGACCTGATCGAGCAGCTGACGCCCTCCGCTGATGATGCCGGAGATGCTGTCGAGCTGCCGGTCGCTCAGCGGGCCCAGTATGCCATCGCGCAGGATCTCGGCGTGGGTGATCACGGCCGTGAGCGGTGTGCGAAGATCGTGCGAGATGTTCGCGAGGAACTGGGTCTTCAGCGCATCGCGCGCTTCGAGATCCGCGATGTGCTGAAGTGCCTGCTTGAGTTGTGCCTCGAGCGCGACCATGCGACCGTCAGCAGTGGACGGTTGCGTGAGGCTCGCCGGCACGGACGCGTCCGCGCGATGCATGCTCGAAGTTTACCGGCCGGCGTCGCTACTTCCAGTGCCAATAGGTACCACGTCGGTGACGGTCTCCGACGCGCCGTCCTCCTCGATGGATTCCTCGAGCTGCTGGCGCTGCAGCAGCGCAGCGTAGCGTCCGCCAGCCGAGATGAGCGCCGCATGCGTTCCACGCTCGACGACACGTCCTTCGTCGAGCACGATAACGTGATTTGCATCACGTACCGCGCTCACGCGATGCGACGCGATCACCGCCGTGCGGCCGGCGAGCGCGCCGCGCAGCCCGCGCAGGATCTCCGCCTCGGTGTGCGTGTCGACGGCGGACAGCGCGTCGTCGAGCAGCACGACGTGCGGCCGCCGCGCCAGCGCACGCGCGAGGGCGAGCCGCTGCTTCTGTCCGCCGGAGAGGTTGATACCGCGCTCGCCAAGTACGGTACCGTACCCGTGGGGAAACTCGCGCACCGTCTCGTCGAGCTGCGCGACCTCGGCGGCCCAGCGATAATGTGCGGCGTCACGCTCGCCGCCGGCGCGCGACTCCTCGCGGGCACGCTCGTCCACCGTCTCGTGCTCGACGAGCGGATGCGTCGCGTCGCCGTACGCCAGGTTCGCGGCGATCGTGTCGCTGAACAGGAAGCTCTCCTGCTGCACGTAGCCGATCTCGGCGCGCAGCTCCTCGAGCGCGAGCGACTTGATCGGAACGCCGTCGAGCAGGATCTCGCCTTCCTGCGGATCGGCGAGTCGCGGGATGAGATCGATCAACGCGCTCTTGCCGCTGCCCGTCGCGCCGACCACGGCGAGCGTGTCGCCCGCCTGTACGGTGAACGACACGTGGCGCAGCACCCAGCGGGGCTCGCGCCCTTCGGGCGTGGGGAAGTGGAAGCCGACGTCGCGGAACTCGAGCGAACGGCCCGCCGTCGCCGGAGGAAGCCGCACGGGAGCCGCGGGCGACTGAATCTCCGGTACGGCGTCGAGCACGTCGAGCAGTCGCGTCATCGACGCCGCGCCGCGCTGGAAGAGATTGACGACCCAGCCGAGCGCGATCAGTGGCCAGGTGAGCATGCCGAGGTAGAGGCCGAAGGCGACGAATGCGCCGACGGTGATCGTACCGCGCACGACGAGGCTGCCGCCCATCCCAAGCACGATCACGCCGCTCAATCCGGCGAGCAGCCCGAACATCGGGTTCATCACGCCGTAGAGCCGCGCGAGGCGCATGTTCTTCTCGAGGTACCGCTCGTTCAGCGTGGAGAAGCGGCCGATCTCGGCGCGCTCCTGCCGATACGCCCGCACGACGCGCACGCCGGCGAAGTTTTCCTGCGCGAGCGTGGTGAGCCCGCTGAACTCTTCCTGCACCGCCTCGAACCGCCGATGAATGGCGCCGCCCAGCTTGATCGTGAAGGCGGGGAGCAGCACCATCGGCAGGAGCGCGAGCAACGTCAGTCGCACGTCGATCTTGAACATGAACGCGAGAGCGAACGCGCCGCCGAAGATCGTGTTCGTGAGGTACATGATCGCCGGGCCGGCGGCCATGCGCACCGCGCTCAGGTCGTTCGTGAGCCGCGCCATGAGGTCGCCAGTGCGCACGCGGCCGAAGTAGGCACCCTCGAGCGTCTCCAGGTGTACGAATAGTGCCTGACGGAGGTCGTACTCGATGTACCGGCTCAGTCCGTTCAGCAGCTCGCGCATCCAGTAGCGCATGGCGCCGCCGATGAGGGCGAGTGCCACGATGCCACCCCCGATCGTCCAGATGCGGGATGCCGGCGCACCGGCGCGCAGGTCGTCGATGCCGGCGCGAAGGAGCCAGGGAACGACGGCGCCGATCGCCGAGGAGATGACGATGAGGACCAGTCCACCGACGAGCAGCCTCGGGTACGGTCGATAGTACGGCGCGAGGCGTCGCAAAGCGGACGCGGCTGGCATGTGGCTTGCCACTTGTCTGTGATTTATCCTACAGCATTAAGTTGTTGCGTTACACAAACTTCGAAGCTTCGACAAGAACCGCTGCACACGCTCACGGAGGTTTCTGGATGACGAAGTATATCCGCCTCGCCGGCGCACCGTTCGCCCTTGCCGCCGCGCTGTCGCTGAGCGCGTGCACCGTACGGGACAGCAAGAGCGACACCTCGCTCGCCCGCGACACCGCGCTGAGCCGCGACCTCGCCATGGCAGGACGCGACACGACGGTGCAGCCGCAGCTGAGAGACGTACCCGCCACGCCTGCCGCCGAACCGGCGCCCGCGCCTGCTCCGACGCGCACCACGCCGCGTGAGCCGGAGCGCACGGCGACGCGACCGAAGCCGAAGCCGGCCCCGCCCAAGCCCGCTGCGCCTGAAGTGACGCCGTCGGGGAACACGGTCACGCGTAACACGGGCGCGGCCGCCGCGAACGCCGGCGGTGGTGCGGTCGGGACGATCGCATCCGGGACGTCGCTCGCCCTCAAGTCCAACGCGCGCGTCTGCACCAACACCTACACGGTGGGGCAGACGTTCACGGCCAGCCTGGCGAACGCGGTCAGCGGCTCGAATGGCGCGACGATTCCCGCCGGTGCCGACGTGACGCTCGAGGTGACGAACCTCAAGCGCAGCGAGAATGTGAATGACAAGATCATCATGGAGTTCGCCGTGAAGTCGGTGTCGTTCGGCGGCAAGACGTATCCGCTCTCGGGCACGGTCGCGAACGCGGACGTCGAGCGCGTGCGCAACCAGCCGAAGGGCAAGGACGCGCAGAAGGTGGCGACGGGTGCCGTGGTCGGCGCGATCGCCGGCCAGATCTTCGGCAAGAGCACGAAGTCGACGATCATCGGCGCGGCGGCGGGTGCGGCGGCGGGTGGTGGCGTGGCCGCGGCGACGTCGAACTACGAAGGTTGCGTGCCGGAGGGCGGCTCCATCGCCGTCGATCTGTCGGCTCCGTTGCAGGTCCGCGTTACGTCCTGAACACAGCGACCAGGAGCGAACGACAGGGGGCGCCGGGTGTAGCACCGGCGCCCCCTGTTGCCATCTGGTAGCCGGGGCCAACACTTTGGCAGGTCCGGGTGCATCTCGTGGTGACGGCCCGACGTCACCCCACCCGGCCCGTTTCCATTGCACATGGAGCTTTCGCAGATGCGCCGCCAGTTCCGGAGTGTCGCCACAATCGCCACGTTCGCGTTCGTCGCGCTGCCCTCGCTCGCACGGGCCCAGGGCGTCCATCACGACAACGACCCGTTCGGTGGCAAGCCGGCGCCGATCGCGCCGCCGAGCGTGGCCAAGGCGATCCTGGACCGCAACGACAAGGACATGGAGCTCGACGACAGTCAGCGGACGCAGCTCCAGCACATCCAGGCGAAGCTCGACTCGACCAACGCGCCGCTGATGCAGCGGCTGGAGGCGGCACGTCCCACGTGGCGCCCCGCGGGTGGGCTGGGCGATCTGAGTCAGGAGCAGCGCGACCAGCTCGTCGCCTTCCGGCATACGCAGGTGGCGATCGTGGATTCGCTCACGCCGAACATCGAGAAGGCGAATGCGGAGGCGCGGGCCCTGTTGAATCCCGATCAGCTCGACCGTGCGGCGAAGCTGGAGAAGGACGCCCGCAAGCGCGCCGAGGAGCTGGCGAAGAAGGAGTTCGAGGTGAAGCAGGAGATGGTGCCTCGCGGCGAGCGTCGCCGCGGCGAGATCCGGGATGGGACAGGCAGCTCGCCGCTGGACTAAGGGCGCGGCGCGCCCGACGATCTCGCTCTCGGTGAGCGCGAACGTTCCGGTCGAGCCAGCAGAGTCGCCCGAACGCCTCGCGGCGGCCGAGCGGGATGGTGCGCTCGTCCGTCGGGCGCGAGCAGGTGATCAGACGGCGTTCGACGCGCTCGTACGGGCGTACATGGAGCAGGCGTTCCGCGTCGCGTATCGCGTCGTGGGGCACCGCGAGGATGCGGAGGATCTCGTCCAGGAGTCGTTCCTGGCGGCGTATCAGTATCTGGATTCGTTCGAGATCGGCCGGCCGTTCGGGCCGTGGCTGATCCGCATCGTGCTGAATCGCGGCTCCAACCTGCGGCGCTCGCGTGCGCGCCGCAGCATGGAGCCGGAGACGGACGGCGTGAGCGAGGCACCGTCGGCGCTCGAGGAGACGGAGCGGAGCGACACCGGGGTGATCCTGCAGCAGGCGCTCGCGACGCTCTCGGAGCGGCAGCGCATGATCGTGACGATGTTCGACGTGGACGGGCTCACGAGCAGCGAGATCGGGGAGATGCTGGAGCTGGCGCCGGGCACGGTGCGCTGGCATCTGCACGAAGCACGACGACATCTGCGCGGCGTGCTCGCGCGTTTCTTTGGGGGCGACGATGGCCGAATCGAGGGATAGCGAGAACTTCAACCCGTTCGCGGCGGTGGACCCGCCGCGCGACGAGGCGCTCGCCGCGCTGCTGCGTCAGGCGGAGGGCGAGGTGCCGATGCGCGCGGTGGACTGGGACGCCCTCGCGTCGCGCATCGCGCGCTCGCTGCCCGGCCGCGCGACCATCACCTGGTGGAGCTACGCCGACCGATGGTCGCAGCGCATGCTGCCGCTCGCACTCGCGGCGAGCCTGCTCGGCGCCGTGGCGCTGTGGCGGGCGGGGGAGATGTCGAGCGTCGCGACCGCATCGGCTGCGGTGACGGACGTCGTGGCGGAGGTGGTGCAGGGTGCGCCGGTCGAGGACGCCGCGCGCAGCTTCGCCCGTACCGTCACGGCGGACGTCACCGTGCTCGCGGTGGAGGATTGATGCACCCTCGGCTGCGAGCGGGGTTGGTCATTGCGGCCGTCATCGTGGCGAGCGCGATCGCCGGCGCCGCCATCGATCGCAACCTGGTGATGCGCAACGTTCGCCGAGGCGGTGGGGGCGGCGGGTGGGATCGTCGCGGTCCGCCGCCGGAGATGGAGGCACGGCGTCGCACCGACATGCTCGATCGGATGACGAAGGAGCTCTCGCTCTCGCCCGCGCAGCGGGCCGGCCTGGACTCCGTGTTCACGCGCACCGACTCGTCGCTGCGCGCGATCCGTCGCGAGATGCAGCCGCGGCTCAAGCAGGTGTTCGAGGCCTCGCGCGCGGAGATGAATGCGCGGCTCGACTCGACGCAGCGGCAGAAGTTGGCGTCGATGCGGCTCGGCGGTCGCCCGGGGGGTTGGGAAGGACGAGGTGGGCCGCCGGGGGGAGGGCCGCCTCACCCGTGAGTTGGTGAGTTGGATGAACGGCCTCGGGACGCATCTGCGCTCCGAGGCCGTTCGACTTTTCTGGCAGCATCGCGCAAGGAGTTTCACGCGGAGGGCGCGGAGCGGTGCGCCAACGTAGGCCACTCACCGGGCGGGCCCGCGGAGGACGCGGAGCGTGGCGGAGAGATCTCTCCCCGGACCATTAAAAACTCTTGGGGTCGTGGAT
>DASVNI010000116.1:0-3364 GCA_036383935.1 Gemmatimonadaceae bacterium
GGCTCGAGTTCCTCGGTCCCCTCGTCTTCCGGATGCCGCGTCCGCGTCCCGCCGGTGCGCCCGCCGACTCGACGTCGCCGCCTCCGGTGCCGTTCGTGTGGACGCTGAAGGACACGTTGGAACTGGCCGCGGCGTCGGGGCCGAGCATCGGTGTCACGCTCGACGCCTGGCACTGGTACCACTCGCGCGGCACCGTGGCCGACATCCGCGCGGCGAGCGCATCCCGCATCGTGCACGTGCACGTCTCCGACGCGCGTCCGATGCCCCCCGAGGAGGTGCGCGACGACATGCGGTGGCTGCCGGGCGAAGGGGTGATCGATCTCGTCGGCTTCTTCCGGGCGCTGAAGGCGATCGGGTATCGCGGCGGCGTGGCGCCGGAGACGATCGGACCGCGGATCCCGGCGGACATGCCGCCGGAGGAGAGCGCGCGCATCGCGCTCGAGGCGACGCTAGTGGTGATGCGGAAGGCCGGCGTCGCGTGACGCAGCGCTAGCAGACTCCAGCGCGCGCGCCTGGGCCTCCACGTTAGACTGACGAGGACCAACAACCACGCCGACCATGCTCATCGTCCACGTCTACGTCCACGTCACGCCGGAATCAGTCGACGCCTTCAAGACCGCAACGCTCTTGAACGCCCGCGACAGCATCCAGGAGCCGGGCATCGTGCGCTTCGACGTCATCCAGCAGGATGACGATCCGACGCAGTTCGTGCTCATGGAGATCTACCGCGACGCCGAGGCGCCGGCGCGCCACAAGGAGACGGAGCACTACGCCATCTGGCGCGATACGGTCGCGTCGATGATGGCCGAGCCGCGCCGGAGCGTGAAGTACCACGAGTTCTTCCCCGACCCGGCGCGGTGGGAGCTGCCGAAGTGAACTTCGAGTTCGCCACGGCCGCGAGGATCATCTTCGGGCCGGGCAAGCTCCGCGACGCAGGTACCCTCGCCGCCACGCTCGGCAAGCGCGCGCTCGTCGTGCACGGCGCGAGCACGCGCACCGGACCGCTCGTCGATCTGCTGCACGCGCAGGGGGTGACGACGACGTCGCTCCGTGTCGCTGAAGAGCCGACGACGACGCTCGTCGAGCGCGGCGCGGAGCACGCGCGGCGCGAGCACTGTGATTTGGTCGTTGCGCTGGGTGGCGGGAGCGTGATCGACGCGGGGAAGGCAGTCGCCGCACTGATCGCCAACCGCGAGCCGCTGGTGGAATACCTCGAGGTGGTTGGGCGCGCGCGGCCGCTCACCGAGCGGTCGGCGCCGATGATCGCCATCCCGACGACGGCGGGGACGGGGGCCGAAGTGACGCGGAACGCGGTGCTCATGGTGGAGGAGGCGCAGGTGAAGGTGAGCCTGCGCAGTCCGTCCATGCTGCCGACGATCGCGCTGATCGATCCCGAGCTCACGCGGACGCTGCCCGCCTCCGTGACCGCGAGCACGGGACTCGACGCACTCACGCAATGCCTCGAGCCGTTCGTGTCACCGCATGCGACGCCGCTCACCGATGCGGTCGCGCGCGAGGGAATGCGCCGTGCCGCAGGGGCGCTGCGTCGTGCCGTACAGAATGGGGAGGACATGGACGCGCGCACCGACATGTCGGTCGCGAGCCTGTGCGGCGGGCTCGCGCTCGCCAACGCGAAGCTCGGTGCGGTGCACGGCTTCGCCGCGCCCATCGGCGGGATGTTCCCGATCCCGCACGGCGAGACCTGTGCGCGGCTGCTCGCTCCCGTCACCGAGGTGAACGTGCGCGCGCTGCGCGCCCGCGCCGCGACGTCGCCCGCGCTCGCGCGCTACGACGAGGCGGCGCGCATCCTCGCCGGCTCGCCGACGGCGCGGGCCGAGGATGCAGTGACCTGGCTGCGCGATCTGGTGGACGAGCTCGACCTCCCTCGGTTCGGTGCGTACGGGGTGACCGACGCGGACGTGCCGCGCATCGTCGAGCCGGCGCGCCGCGCGAGCAGCATGCAGGGCAACCCGATCGTGCTCACGGACGACGAGCTGGGCGAGATCCTCCGCGCCGCGCTCTGAGGACGCGCGAGCCATGGGCGACATCCGCGTCGTTCCGACGACCGAGGCACACATCGCAGGGCTGCAGCGCTGCGTCGACGCCGTCGCGCGGGAGCGCCGGTGGCTCGGCTTCCTCGAGGGGCCGCCGCTCGTGCAGACGCGAGCGTTCGTCGAGATGATCCTCCGCGGCGCCGGCGTGCAGTTCGTCGCGCTCGACGATGCGGACGAAGTCGTCGGCTGGTGCGACGTCATACGCCTCGACCTGGAGCCGTTCCGCCACGGATGGCGGCTCGGCATGGGGCTCCTCCCCGCCGTGCGTGGGCACGGCGTCGGCCGGCGGCTCGCCGAGGCGGCGATCGCTGCCGCGAAGGAGCGGGGCGCGGAGCGGATCGAGCTCGAGGTGTTCGCGTCGAACACCCGCGCCATCGCGCTCTACGAGCGGCTCGGCTTCGTGCGTGAAGGAGTGAAGCGGAACGCGAGGAAGCTGGACGGCGAGTACGACGACATCGTGTTGATGGCGCTGCTGTCCTGACCTAAATGCAGATCCCTCGACTCGCTGCGCTCGCTCGGGATGACACCGCGCCTCGCACTCACGCACTCACGCACTCACGCAACTAGCGCGCGGTCTGCGCCCCCGATCCACTCCCCAGCCACAACAGCGAGCTCACGATCAACCGGTCCTGCACCGGATTGCCGAGCGTGCGCGACAGCGTCTTGTTCGTCGTGTCGTACTTGTGCTCGTAGTCGATGTCGTTGTGGCCGAAGTTGAAGTAGATCATCCGATACTTCCGGTTCGTCCACGCGACGGGGTAGTAGCCCTCGTGCCAGATCTCATGGGGCTTCGGGCCCGTGCCGAGTGGGAAGCTGGACGAGTCGACGGCGAGCAGGATGTCGATGTCGGGGTTGCTGCGCAGGTCCTTCTCCCAGCGATACCACTCGCTCGGCTGCGACTTGAAGAGGTGCGGCAGCCCGCGCAGCGCGGGATGCGACGGATCCTCGACGCGCAGCACCGCCGAGGTCGGCCGCCAGCTGTTGCTCACATATGCGCCGGAGCCGAGGAAGCTGTCGTGGTACCAGCTCCAGTTGGCGGGATAGACGGAGTGGTCGAGCGCGAAGCCGGCGAAGTGGAAGCCCATCCACGCACCGCCATTGTCCATGTAGCGCTGGAAGGCCGCACGTTGTTCGGCTTCTTCGGGGCGGGTGTCGAGGAAGACGACGACCTGATAGCGCTTGAGGAAGTCGTCGTTGAGGTTGGCCCAGTTCGACGTGGTGTCGAAGTGGAAGCCATTGCGCGCCGCCTGCTCGGGGAACCAGACGACGGCCTCGCGGAGGAAGCTGATGTGCGCCTGGTCCTGCTTCCC
>DASVNI010000117.1:0-14374 GCA_036383935.1 Gemmatimonadaceae bacterium
GGCGACGACGGGGAATGGCGCGCGGCGGACGAGCTGCGCGCCCTCCTGGAAGTAGCGCACCATCTCGTCGAGCCCCTTCCAGTTGCCCGCCTGCACCTGCTGCACGATGGAGCCGAGGTCGGCGCCGGCGCTGAACGCACGTGGGTCGTCGTTGCCGATCACGAGCCCCTCGTACTTGCCGGCGGCGACGCGCTCGAGCGCGGTGCGGAGCCTGGCGAGCACGCCGGCGCCCATCGTGTTCAACTTGCTGCGCGCCTCGAGCAGGAGCACGCCGTCGCCGAGGTCGAGGATGTTCGCGTCCTTCGAGCTCTCGATCACGCCGCCCTTGCGAGCGCGCACCTGGTCCAGGGAGATCTGGCCCGGCACCGGCGGCACGGGCGCATACTTGCCGTCGAAGGTGAGATGTGTCGGGGCGCCGGCGTCAGCGTGGTAGAACGCGCCGTCCTTCGCCTCCTCGAGCAGCTTCGGCACGTCGAGGCCGAGACGCGCGAAGCCCTCGCGCAGGAAGTCGTGGCCGAGCGCGTCCATCTGCTGGAAGGGGCCGGCCTCCCAGGCATAGCCCCACTCGATCGCGCGGTCCACGCCGACGATGTCGTATGCGATGGCCGGCGACGTCTTCAGCACGTAGTGCGACATGCGCAGCAGGTAGTTGCGCACGAACTCGCCGTACTTGCCCGGCAGCGACGTGGCCGCCTTCAACCGCTGCGCGAGCGGCTGCTTCATGAGCGCGGCGAGCGCCGGGTCCTCGACCTTCTGCTGCGGGCCGTACTCGAGTGTGTTCCAATCGAGAGTCGTGATGTCCTTGTCGACCTTCCTGTAGAACCCTCCCTGGGTTTTGTCGCCCAGCCTGCCGCTCGCGGCGAGCTTCTCCACCCATTCCGGCATCGAGAAGTCCTCGCCCGTGCTCGCGCTCAATCCCTTCGAGACGAGGAGCAGCACGTCGAGGCCGGTGATGTCGGCGGTGCGGAAGGTCGCGCTCTTCGCGCGACCGAGGAGCGGACCGGTGAGCGCATCCACCTCGTCGATCGTGAGGCCGGACTCCATCAGTCCCTTCATCGCGGCAACCATCCCATACACGCCGAGCCGGTTGGCGACGAACCCCGGAACGTCCTTCGCGAGCACGACCCCCTTGCCGAGCACGATCTCGCTGAAGCGGCGCGCGGCGTCGAGCGCCTCGGGGGCCGTGTCGGCGGTGGGGATGAGCTCGAGCAGATGCAGATACCTCGGCGGGTTGAAGAAGTGCATGCCGAGGAAGTGCCGCTTGAACCGGTCGGTGCGCCCCTCGGTGAGAATGCGCATCGGGATGCCCGAGGTGTTGCTGGCGACGATCGCCGACTCCTTGAGGAGCGGCTCCAGCCTGGCGTACAGCGCCTGCTTGGGGGCGGGCTGCTCGATGATCGCCTCGAGGATCAGGTCGCAGTCACGCAGCAGCTCCAGCGAGTCCTCGAGGTTGCCGATGCTGATGAGGCCCGCCCGGGCGACGTCCATGAAGGCGGCGGGGCGCGCCTTGCGGGCGCGCTCGAGCCCACCGCGGGCGGGAGCGTTCCGGTCGCCCGCGGGCCCCGGGATGTCGAGGAGAACGACCGGAATACCGGCCGATGCGGCGAGGGCAGCGATGCCACTCCCCATGGTGCCGGCGCCGACGACGCCGAGCTTCGCGATGCGCATGTGATGGTCGTTCCGAGCGAGTGGAGCGAGGAAGGAGCAGATGACGGCCGAAGATCGGCCGACAAAACAGTGCAGAACTCGCACCTATTTGCATAGTCGGGAACGACCGCCAGGCGACCGATGGATTCGCAAGACGTGATCTGATAACGCCTTGGCGCGATGGGGCCAGATGGCCCGCCGAGTGCCCTATCCCGGCCCCATGAGACCGATCCCCATCAGGCGCCGAAGCGGGTTCACGATCCTCGAGCTGCTCATCGTGTTCGTCGTTTTCGGGCTCGTCGTCATGATCTCGATTCGCTCGGTGGGCGATACGCTCCGCCGCGACAAGACCGTCAAGGCCGCCCACCTCCTCGGCGCCGACATCGAGCAGGCGTTCGCCGTCGCGGCGCGGCAGCGCATGCCCGTGTACTTGATCCTCAACGAGTCGAACAGGACCCTCTCGGTCATCGATTGGGACACACTGCCCGCGAAGAAGGTCTACCGCCGGCGCTCGTTCGCGAAGACCTCCGAGTACGGGGTCGACACGCTGTACGCCAACCGGGACACGATCATCATCATGCCGAACGGGATCGCGACCAACACGATGGACATCACCCTTCTCATCTCGTCGCGGGGTGGGGCGCCGTACACCAAGAAGGTGAGCGTCTCGAAGGGCGGCATGGTGCTGGTGAACAACCGATGAGCGCGCGCGCCGGAGTGCCCAGCCGCATGGCGCATCGCGCGTCGCGCACCCGTGCGGGTGTATCGCTGATCGAAGTGGTGGTCGCGTGCACGCTGCTCGCGGTGACCTTCACGGCGCTCACCGCGCTCACCGCCCGCCTGGCGCAGCGCAACCGGTCGAACGCCGTCGCCGAGCAGCGCACGGCGACCTACTTCGAGCAGGTGAACCGCGTGGAGTCGATGACGTACGACTCGCTCAGGGCGTATCTCACCACCGACTCGGCCAAGTACGGGCAGGGATACTACGTGTGGTCGTACACCCTGGACCCCGATTCGGTGAGTGCAAGCGGGCGTGCCCGCTACATCAAGGTCTCGCTGACGGTCACTCCGCGGCTCGATCCGACGAAGACCATGAAGGGGACGATCCGACGCTCCAAGTCGCCGTTCATGAACCCGCTCAACAACTAGCAGCATGCGCACTCATATCCGCACGCGCCGCGGCTTCTCGCTCGTCGAGATCATCACGGCGCTCGTGATCCTCTCGATCCTCGGCGTCGCAATGACGAAGGTCATGATGTCGCAGACGCGCAGCTACCAGTACGACTCCGGGGGCCGCCGCTCGCGTACCGCGGCGCGCAGCGCGATGAACATCATGATCACCGACCTGCGCATGACACAGGACAACGGTGGCATTCAGTACGTCGACGTGACGAACAACCGCCGCATCGACGTCCGCGTGCCGCTCGCCTTCGGCGTGGTGTGCAGCACGACCGCCAGCAGCCTGATCATGGCGATCCCCCCGGTCGATTCCCTCCAGTACCAGACGATGAAGTTCGGAGGCTACGGCGTCCGCAACGCCACGACAGGGATCTACGATTACGTGCCCGGTGGGTCGATCAGCACGGTCGACCGGAGCAATTGCCACGGCGGGCCGAAGATCTACGCCGACACCGTGCCGCTTTCCGGCCGGATCGGGAAGGTCGTGCAGGTCACTGGCGCCCTCCCCTCCGGCACTGTGGCCGGCTCGATGGCGATGATCTGGCAGACGGTGCGCTACCAGTTCGACTCGTCGAAGGTGTACCCCAACCGCGCGGGACTCTTCCGCATCGTCACCGGCTCGGCGTCGGCGGACACGAACGAGCTGATCGCGCCGTTCAGCTGGAACGCGCGGTTCAAGTACTACACGTCGCCGATGTCGCGCACGTCCACCGTGAACGGCGACACGGCGACGGCCACGGCGCCGGCCGACCTCAATAAGATACGTGGCTTTCAGATCTACCTGGCCGCCGAGGCGGGTGACACGGTGCCTGGCCGCAACGGGCCGAAGAAGAGCCCTCTCACCACCGCAGTCTTCTTCAAGAACACGAGGACCCAATGAGCCCCTTCGCCAATCGTACGACGCGTGAGTCGTCGCCGTCGCGCACGCGAGAAGGCTTCGCGCTGCCGCTCGCGATCATGGTGCTCGCGCTGCTGACGATCGGGCTCGTCGCCGGCTTCGCGATGAGCGCCAGCGAGATGAGCGCGACGTCGTCACAGCGCACCCAGGCGCGGGCCTACAGCTACGCGCAGATGGGGCTCGAGGCCTTCCTCACGAGCCGGAAGGAGCTCAGCTGCTCGCCGGCAGCGAATGGCTGGGGGGCGGCGCAGGCGGCGTCGGCCGTCGATGCAAATGGTAACAAGTGTGCCTTCTGCCCGCAGTGTTGGCTCGTCAACGCCGCCAATGCGAATGGCACGGTCAACGCGAACCTCGATACGCTGCCCACCATGCCGGAGTCGGTGACGGTGAGGTTCGCCTCGGGCACGGCACTCGTGCGCGCGGTGCCCGTGTGGCTCGACGTCCCCAAGGGCCGCGGCACGTACCTCATCACGTCGACCGGCACGGACAGCTCGAGCAGGATCGCGAGCGGCTCGGGCACCTCGAAGTTCGCGTCGCGCAGCGTTGGTGTGTACGTCCAGTGGAGCCGGACGACGATGAACGTGATGGGTGCGCTCGTCAGCTTCTCGGGAATCAACAAGGCCGGAACGGGCGATATCAGCGGCATCGACGCGTGCGGGAAGGATACGAACGTGGCCGGCATCAACGTGCCCGCCGATAAGGGAGTGAAGGTGTCGGGGAACTCGTTCACCCCGACGGGCAACCCGCCATACGACACTCTGCAGACCTTTTCCCAGGATTCCGCGAACGCGAAGCTCGATTGGGCGGGTGTCGTCTCAGGCGCTTCGCTCTCGGCCGACGTCGAGGTCACGGATCCGAGCTATCCGAACTTCCCATCTGCCGCCAAGTTCGCTGGGGATACGAACTTCTGGCCGGTCATTCACGTCCATAACCGCGTGGTGAGAAACCCACCGGTCGCGGGGGATTGGAACGCTGTCTGGGGGCTGCCCTGGAAGGGACGCGGACTGCTCGTCGTGGACGGCGACATGACGATCTACGGCAGCAATCAGTGGGATGGTGTGATCCTGGTCGGCGGCAAGCTGACCTCGAATGGAAACAACGTCACCTCCGGCACCGTCATGGCTGGACTCAATCGATTGATCGGCATACCCGCCGACACGATGGTGGACGCCCAGCTCAACGGAAACAAGAGTTACATCTACAACTCGTGCTCCGTGAAGAAGGCCACGACGGCGATGGCGCGATACACGATGGTCCCGAACACCTGGATGGACGACCTCGCGCAGTACTGAGTCCATCTTTCGACGATGACACGACGGGCCGCGAACATCGCTCGCGGCCCGTCGTGCATTCGCGGACCCACTCGCGTCGCGCTACTTCGGCGTCGTCGTCCCGTGCAGCAGCCCGTTGCGCAACCGCACCGCGCGCGGCGACGCCGCGGGATCCTCGACGATGCGCGGCGCCGCCGCGCCGTAACGCAGCGGCACCTGGATGGTGAGGGACTCGGTGCCGCGCTTGATCGCGACGGGGATCGGCGTGCCCACCGGCTTGCCCGCGTACATCGAGCGGAGGCCGGTGCCGAAGAAGATGCCGATCGCCGGCTGGCCGTTCACGCTCGTGATCACGTCGCCTTCCTTGACTCCCGCGCCCGCGGCGGCGCCATCGGGCACGATCTGGCTGACCCGCACGCCGCCATCGGGCAGCGGCACCACGCCGACCCCCATCCGCGGCACGCTGTCCGCCTGCAGCCGGAGGCCGATCACCGGCAGCGTCTCTGCCCAGGGGTACGGATCGCGCCCGTCGATGTAGCGGCGCTTGAACTCGTCGTACGAGCGGCCGTTCGACGCGCGCTGCACCGCGCCCCACCAATCCTCGGCGGTGAAGCCGCGCCCCTGCTTGTAGGTCGAGCGGTACAATTCGCGCATCACGGTGTCGAGCGAGTTGTGGTTGTCGCTCGCGTCGCGGATCATGATGTCGAGCAGGAAGCCGGCGAGCGATCCTTTGGCGTAGTACAGCGCGTCGGTGCCGTCGCGGACCTTGATCCACGTGTTGAGCGACGCGTCCTCGACCGAAAACGGCGGCGCCTGTGCAATGTCGCTGATGTTCTGCGTCGCGAGCGCGTAGAAGCCTGGCGCATCCACCACGCCGCCACGCACCATCGCGAGATCGGCGTAGTAGTCGGTGATCCCCTCGCTCACCCAGAGCCAGGGCGTCGGCTGCGATCGGTCGTACCGATACGGCACCATGTCGGCGGGCCGCAGCCGCTTCACGTTCCACGCATGGAAGATCTCGTGCGCGAACAGCCTGGGCTGGAACTCGCTCCCCATGCCCGCCGGGATGCTCACGTCGACGTGCGAGTTCCCGTGCTCGAGGCCACTCATCCCGCCGCCGGCCGAGTCGGTGATCCACATGACGTCGTAGCTGGGCCACGGCACTTCGCCGAACACGAGCACTTCGGGCGGGATGGAGCGCTTGATCTGATCCCACGCTGTCGTCCGTGCTGCCGCGGAGAACGTCCCGCGCGGATACGTGGCGAACCGCACCGTCTTCCCCGAGACGGTCGCGCTGTCGAGGTCGAACTGGCCGACGAAGAAGGGCATGTCGACGAGCTCGTGATAGTTCTCCGCCTTGAAGGTTCGCGGCGCGCTCCCGCGTGTCATCCCGGTGGCGATCAGGAAATCGGGCTCCGTCTTCACCACCACGGTCGACGGAAAGTCCGTCGAACGGCCCTCGGGATAGAGGAAGAGGTTGGTGCCGTTGAACAGCGCGAAGTCGGGGCGCGTCCACGACGCCGCGTTGTCGAGCGTGTCGGCGGTGAAATCGAAGCTCACGGTCACCTGCCCCGGACCTTTCGGCCACACGCGCCACGTGTCGTAGTCGCCCTTGTCCCATCGCAGGCTGTCACTGCCCTGCTTCGCGCTGAAGCCACTGACATCGCGGGCGAAGTTCGCGATCTCGTACGCACCGGGGGTCCACGCCGGCAGCGAGAGCAGCACCGGTGAGGTGCTCGACACGCCGAACGTCGTGACGACGTGAAGGCGGCGTGCGGCGAGCGTGGCGCGATCGGCAGTGACCTCGTAACGCACGTCGGTGATCGGCGCCGATTGAACGCCTTCGGTCACGGTGCGCTGCGCACCGAGAGGAAGGGCGCCTACCAGGGAGGCGAACAGCACCGCGCGGCCGGCAAATGAGAGCGACATGAGCGGGCGATGTGTGAGTGGCGCGGTCGGCGGCGTCTCCCATCGGGGCGGTGAGCCCGCCCGACCGTCGCTCACAGACTACCTCGGAGACTCTCCCATGCGAAAGTCCAGCCCAGCCGCCGCGCGCACGATCGTCCTATCAGCCCTGGCGCTCGGCCTCGTAGCGTCCTGCAGTGATTCGAAGGTCGCCGATCGGGCCATCGTCGCCCAGAGCAATGCCGGCCGCGCGCCGGAGGTTGCCGGTGGTATCAGCGCCTACTCTGCCAATGACGCGCCGCTCGGCATCGCGGCCAGGGCGATGCCGGCGCCCGAGGCACCCGTGGCCGGGAAATCCCAGCGCGCTCGTCCGGCGAGCGGCGTGTCCGCCAACACCGGGTCGGCGGACATCTCCCTGGGCACGCCGATGTCGACGGTCGACCCCGCGGGGGCGATGATCGTCCGCCATGGCGAGGCCTCCGTCCAGGTGCAGGAGGTGAATGCGGCCGTCTCGCGCATCCGGCAGACGGCGGGGCAATTCGGTGGGTTCGTCGGCAACACGGCGCTCGTCACCGGGAAGGACGAGCAGCGGTCGGCAACCCTCGAGCTGCGTGTCCCTTCGGCGCAGTTCGACGCGGTGGTCGGGGCGCTCAACCAGCTCGGGAAGGTCGAGACGGTGAACGTGAGCGCCGAGGACGTGTCGGAGGAATACGTCGACCTCGGGGCGCGCCTGGCCAACGCGCGGCGCGTCGAGGCACGGCTGGTGGAGATGCTCGCCACACGCACCGGGAAGCTGTCCGATGTGCTTACGGTCGAACAGGAGCTCGCGCGGGTACGTCAGGAGGCCGAGCGCTACGAGGCCCGCATCCGCTGGCTCGAACGGCGTGCGTCGCTCAGTTCGCTCTCTGTGTCGTTGCACGAGAAGATCCCGTTGATCGAGCCGCCGCGCGGTCACGGGCCGATTGCCGAGGCGTTCGCCGAGGCCTGGACGCGGTTCGTGGCGTTCACCGCATGGCTCATCGCCTCGCTCGGAATACTGGTTCCGGCTGGCGCCGTCATCGGAGTGATGATCATGGTGACGCGACGGCTGTTCGGCGGCGGCGCGCCGCCGAAGGTACCGCAGGTGTAGCAGGTAACGGTCGAGCCCGGAGGTTGACTCCGCCGACGCGGAGTCACCTCTTCGGGTCAGAGCCCACGGAGCGGTTGCTGTAAGGGAGGCGTTCGCTCCAGGACGAGATGCAGTAGATTGCCGGCAGCGCCCGGCGCCCGAGGTCCTCATGGCCACCATCCGTCGTCTCCGGTTTGCGTTCATCGTCTCCCTGATCGCCACCTCTTCGCTCGGTGCTCAGGCGCCACGCGGATTGGTCGGACTCGTCCGCGACTCCGCCGGCCATGGGATTCCGGGAGCGGAGGTGCGTGCGCGGGGCAACGTGGTCGTGGCGATCACCAATGACTCAGGGCGGTTCCGCGTCGCGCAGATGCCGATTGGCGCGCGCGGCGTGTTCGTGCGCCGGCTGGGCTTCGCGCCGCAGCGTACGCCGATCCAGGCGAGCGCCACGGGCACGATCGATTCCGTGGACGTCGTCCTCAATCAGGTCGCGCATGCGCTGGAGGCCGTCGCCGCCGAGGACTCGCGCGATTCGTTGTCCCGGCGGGTGCTGGCGGATTTCTGGGACCGCCGCTCGCGCGGCTTCGGGAAGTTCGTCACGCGGGACGAGATCGAGCGGAAGGGCGCGAGCCGGTTCGTCGACGTCGTGCGCTCGGTGTCGAGCGTGTCGATCATGAACTACAGGGGTCGCCCCGAGATCCGGTTCCGCGGCGCGGGGATCGGATCGATCACGCGCGACTGTCCGCCGCAGTACTGGATGGACGGCATCCCGCTCGAGCGCGGATCGGCGGACGAGATATTCCCGGAGAACGTCGAGGCGATCGAGCTGTACGCGAGCCCGGCGACGACGCCGCCGCAGTTCTCGACGCGGAGCGCAACGTGCGGCACGGTGGTCGTCTGGTCACGCCTGCCCGGATGAGATGACGGGGCAGCCGCCGCAGGGCCCGGGAGTGGACGTCCATACGACGGAGGAGCAGCCGCGCTACGACTGGCTCACGGCCGATCGTCAGGCGCAGGTGCGCAACATCCTGCTCGGGCTGGCGCTGTTCGCCGGTCTCGTGGTGTACGTCTACCACTCCTTCGGTCCGCAGCCACGCTCGGTGGTGCTCGCGCGCAAGCTGCGCATCGTCGGCGTGATGACGTGGTTGTACGCGCTGGTGCAGATCGCCGACATGCGCTTCTGGCACAGCCGCATCGCCGAGCGGCGTCGCGCTTCGTCGGGCATTCCCGAGAGCGTGATCGCCTGGCTGTTCGGGCAGATGCTCGCCTGCTTCGGGATCGTGTACTACGGGCTCACCGAGGACGTACGCTGGTACGCGGCCGGACTCGTCCTGCTCCTGGCGACGTTCGCCGCCTTCCCGATCCGGCGTGACGACTGACGCGCCGCGCACGCCGCCGCGCGTCGTCTCGCTCCTCCCAGCCGCCACCGAGATCGTCGCCGCGCTCGGCGCGGTCGATCAGCTGGTCGGTGTGACGCACGAGTGCGACCACCCGAGCGACGTCGTGCGGCTGCCGCGGGTGACGTCGAGCGCCGTGGACCGCGACGCCACCTCAGCGGCGATCGACGCCGAGGTGCGCGCCCTGGCGACGGCGGGCGCGCCGGTGTTCGGCTTCGACACGGAGCGGTTCGCGGCCCTCGCGCCCGAGGTCGTGCTCACCCAGTCGTTGTGCGACGTGTGCGCGCTTCCGGAAAGCGAGGTCGATCGCGCGATCGCCGCACTCGACGTCGCCCCACGTGTCGTCACCCTCGGCGGCACGACGCTCGAGGGCGTGTGGGAGGACATCCGGCGTGTCGGCACGGCGATCGGCCGGCGCGCGGAAGCGGCGGCGTTCCTCGCCTCGCTCGACGCGCGCATGCGCCGCGTGCACGAGACGCTCAAGGCGGCGCGCGCGCCGCGCCCGCGTGTGGCGGTGATCGAGTGGCTCGATCCGCTGTTCGTCGCCGGACACTGGACCCCCGAGCTGGTACGCCGTGCGGGCGGTGTGGACGTGCTCGCGCAACCCGGCGCGCACTCCGTGCCGATCGACGTGGACGCCGTGCGCGCCGCGACGCCCGAGATCCTCCTCTTCGCGCCCTGCGGATTCGACATCGAGCGAGCGGCGCGCGAGAGCACGGCGCTGCTCTCGCGCGACGAGTGGCGGTGGGCTTCGGCGTGCGCCTGCTGGGCGCTCGATGGGAACGCCTTGACCAGCCGGCCCGGCCCACGCCTCGTGGATGCGATCGAGACGATCGCGGCGATCGTCGCGCCGACCCTGTTCGGCACGCCCGACGCGACGTACGCGCGCCGCATCGCGTAGCCTGTCCAGCACCCCACGCGCGGCACGCGTGCCGCGCGTGGGGCTACGAGAACAGCCCGATCAGGAGCAGTGTCAGCACTACCGCCGTCATCACGACGTACAATCGATCCCGCTGCGCCGCGAACGCCGCCAGGGTGAGCGCCACACGCGCCACCGGCGTCGCGATCAGGAGCACGAGCCCGAGTTGCACGATCGCGCCTGGATCGCCGTGCACCGCGCCGATGATCGCCGCGCTGACCGACCGCAAGTGCGACGAGCCGCCGCGGAACACCGAGAACGCCGCCGCTTCCGCGCCGTGCCGCACGAGCAGCAACGTTGCGCCGAGGATCACCACGATGCTCGCGAGGACCACCCCTGCCTGGAGCAGGCGGCCGATCACCTGCTCCACGTCGTAGTCGCTCCACGTGCGGGGTCGGCCGACCTCTGAGCTCGGCCCCCTCGATGGTGTGGGGCGGCGCGGCGATGGCGACGTCATACGCCTCCCGTCAGCCCCTTGTACAACATCTCCACCGCGAGCACACACACGACAGCCGTGAAGACGCGTCGGAGCCAGACGACATCGGCGCTGGCGAGAAGGCGCGCACCCAGCACGGCGCCGGCGAGCACCCCGAGCATCACGGGAAAGGCAACCGACGGATCGATGTAGCCACGATGGAGATACACGCCGGCGCTGGCGGCGGCCGTCACGCCGATCATGAAGTTGCTCGTCGTCGTGGACACCTTGAACGGAAGGCGCATCGCGCGATCCATCGCCAGCACCTTCACGACGCCCGACCCGATCCCGAGCAGCGCCGACAGCATCCCCGCGAACAGCATGACGCCGAATCCCATCCGGACGCGATGCACGACGTACGGCACGCGCCCGGGGGGATCCGGATAGCTGCCATTGAGGCGTAGCTTCTCACCCAACGGATCGGGTGGCGGCACCTCGGCGGTCGCGGAATCGCCGCGCAGGGAGCGGTACGCGGAGTACAGCAGCACGAGGCCGAACAGGATGGCCAGCGCGCTCGTTGGGACCACGTGCGCCAGCGCGGCACCCACGAGGGCACCGACGGTGGTGGCGACCTCGAGGAAGATCCCGATGCGAACGTTGGTGTACCCTTCGCGCACGAACGCCGACGCCGCGCCGCTCGACGTCGCGATCACGGACACCAGCGACGCGCCGATCGCATAGCGGATGTCCACGTGGAAGAGCACCGTGAGCATCGGCACCACGACGATGCCCCCTCCCAGCCCGGTCACGGCCCCCAGCAGCCCCGCACTGAACGAGCCGACGGCCACCAGGAGGGCAAACAGCGCGAGGCTCATCGCGATGGGTCAGGGTTCATCCGTGCATGGTGACCAATCGCGCACCGGCCCGCAACGGCGCGATGTCGCCGCGATGCGTACGTCTGCAGACATTCTGGATGCAAATCGGCGCCATGTTGCCGCGCTTCCTTCGCGACGTCATCCGGGATAGCATTCGCCCCTTGGATCGACGCCCTCACTCCTCCGCACACCGATGCTCAGCCCGTCTTCGATCGCCTTCCTGAAGCGCCTCCTCGACGCTCCCGCTCCGTCCGGGTTCGAGACCAACGCGGCGCGCGTGTGGCGCACCGAGGCGAGCACCTTCGCCAAGGTCACGCCCGACGTGGCGGGGAACAGCGTGGCCGAGGTGAACCCGGGCGGCTCGCCGACGATCATGCTCGACGGCCACATCGACGAGATCGGCGTCATCGTCCAGTACATCGACGACGAGGGCTATCTCTACATCTCGCCGATCGGCGGCTGGGATCCGCAGGTGCTCGTCGGGCAGCGCATCCGCTTCCTCGGCACCGATGGCGACGTGCTCGGCGTGGTGGGGAAGAAGCCCATCCACCTGATGAAGGCCGAGGACCGGGAGCGCGCCAGCAAGATCACCGACCTCTGGGTGGACATCGGGGCGACCAACAAGGCCGAGGCGGAGGCGCGCCTGTCGGTGGGCGACGCGGGGGTGGTGGATTCGCGCTCGCTCGACTTCCCCAACGACCGCATCGTCTCCCGCTCGATCGACGATCGCATCGGCGCGTTCACCGTGCTCGAGGCGCTGCGCCGCTACGCCGAGAAGCCGGGCAAGGCCCGCGTCGTGGCCGCGGCGACGACGCAGGAGGAGATCGCCTGGCATGGCGGCGGCGCCGCCATCGCCGCGCAGGCGATCGACCCGAAGATCGCGCTCGTCGTCGACGTGACCTTCGCGACGGACCACCCGAACATCGAGAAGAAGGAGATCGGCGAGCACAAGATGGGCGGCGGCCCGATCCTCAGCCGCGGCGCGCTGATCTCGCCGGTCGTGCTCAAGCTGCTCCGCGAGACGGCGAAGCAGCAGGAGATCGCGCACGTGGTGCACGCGGTGGGGCGCGACACGTCGACGAACGCGGACGCGATCCACATCGCGCGCGAGGGCGTGGCGACGGCGCTCGTGTCGATCCCGAACCGCTACATGCACTCGCCGAACGAGATGGTCTCGCTCGTGGACGTCGACAACGCGGCCACGCTGATCGCCGAGTTCTGCCGCACGATCACGGACGACACTGATCTGACGGCGCGCTGACTGCCTCGCCGCGCGCGCCGCGCGCGACGCGCGCGGCGAGCGGATCAGGCCTTGGGCTGCGCTGGCGGCGCGGACTGACGGGCGATGCGGACGAGGGCGAATGTCGCCGCTTCGCGGACCTCTTCGTCTTTATCGCCCTGCAACGTCTTCAATGCCTCAGACGCCTCTGGGGAGCGCGCCTCGCCGAGTCCCTGTACCGCCGCAACGCGGTGAGCCGTTGCTTTCTTTTTGAAGAGGCCCTTCTCCGGCTCGACTGCTTTCAGCAGCCGCTGCACTGCGTCCGGCGTCCCCAGCTTGCCGAGCGCCAGGAGGAAGGCGGCCTGCACCTCCTCGTCCTTCTCCTCTTCCAGCGCGCGAATCAGCGTGGCGGCGGTCTTCACGTCCTTGCGCGTCACGAGCGCGGCGGCGGCCTGCATGCGCATCGCCGGCGCACCGTCCTTGAGCGCGTCCTGGATCGCCTGCATGGCGCGTGAGGTGCCGAGCCGCATCAGTGCGCTCGTCGCGGCGCGGCGCACGCGGTCGTCGGTGTGGCGCAGCTGCTCGGTGAGCTGCGGTTCCGCTTCGCGCGCCTGCATCTCGCCGAGCAGCTCGGCCGCGTTGCGCGCCACGAACCAGCGCGGGTCGCCCAGCATGTGGATCAGCGTCGGAATGCCGGCCTGCAGCTGGAGGAGTGCGTCGAAGTAGACACGGCGCTCGTTCTGCCCGGAGATCGCCGCGATCTGCTCGATCAGTGCGTCGGCTCCATCCTCCCCCGCGCGCGTGAGCACGGCGAGGAACGCGTCGCGCTGATCGCCCGCGTGCGGCAGCTCCTGCACGATGGCGCGGAGCAGCATCGGCTTGGCGAGCCGCCGTTGCGCCATCACGAAGGCGCGCTTCGCCTCGAACTCGTGGATCTGCGGCTCGCGCCGCGTCACGCGGCAGAGGATCTCGCACACCGCGGCGAGCCGCGCGTCGCGCGCCGCCGACTCGGCGATCGCCACCAGATCGTCGAGCACCTGCGTGAGGACGTTCACTCCGCTGCTCTGGTCGAGCTGCGCGAGCAGGTCGCGGTGCGATGCCGTCGGCGTGCGGCTCGCCGCGAACTGCGCGAACATGCCGCCCCCTTCCGGTGCTCGCGCCGGCGCGGCCGGAACCGCGACCGCGGCGCGCGGCGTCGGACGGAGCTTGTCGCGCATCGCTTCTTCGTCGATCACGTCCGCGTCCTCGAACCCGAAGTCCGGCAGCGCGCCCGGCGCGACAGGCGCGTCGGCGGCTGCGGGTACAGGAGCGGCCGGCGCCGGCGCAACGGCTGACGGTGCCGGAGGAGGTGCGACAGCGGCGGGAGTCGTCGGTACCGCGGCTGCCTGAGTGGGTGCCGCAACCGGCGCAGCGGCCGGCTCTCGCGTGAACCGCACGCTCGGCGCACCCAGTGCGGTCATCTTCGCTTCTGCGCCGGCGCCACCGTCGCCGACGCTCGCGTCGGCGGCCAGGATCCGCGCCGAGCCGAGGATACCGGCTGG
>DASVNI010000118.1:0-8026 GCA_036383935.1 Gemmatimonadaceae bacterium
CTTCTCGTCGCTGGTCGCGCTCGTCGTACCGTCGCTGTTGGTCGGGCTCCTCCACTGGGCCAGCGTGTCGGTCGTGCACGACGTGAGCCCCATCCCACGCGGCATCCCGGTGCCAGCGGTCCCCGCCATCGCGCTCCTCACTCCCGCGCTGATCGCGTCGGCGCTCTCGGTCGCCGTCGTCATCGCCGTGCAGGGCGCCGGGGTGAGTCAGAGCGTGGAGAATCCGGATGGGACGCGGGCGGATCCGTCGCGGGACATGCTCGCGCAGGGCATCGCGAACATCGGCAGCGGCCTCCTCTCGGGAATTCCTGCTGGTGGCTCGGTGGGGCAGACGGCGCTCAGCGTGAGCGTCGGGGCGCGCAGCCGCTGGGCCGGCGTGCTCTCCGGTGTATGGATGCTCGTCATCGTACTTCTCGTCCCGACATTGGTCGGACGCGTGCCGATGGCGGTGCTCGCCGCACTCATGATCATTGCCGGCATCAGCGCGCTCGACGTGCGTGAGATGCGCTCCATCTGGGCCACGGGAGGTGCGGCGCGGTGGTCGATCGTCGTGACGTTCGTGGCCACGCTGCTCCTCTCGGTGCCAATCGCCGTCGCGGTGGGCGTCGTCCTGAGCATCGCGCTCGCCCTCCGTTCGGCGGCGAGCGACGTGCGCGTGCACGAGGTCATTCGCCTCGAAGACGGCCGCCTGGCGCAGGCCGATGCGCCAGCAACGTTGCCGAGCGGCAAGGTGACGGTGCTGGAGGTCGTGGGGAGCCTTTTCTTCGCCGGAGCGCGGACGCTCGGCGACGCGCTTCCGAGCCCGGCGGGCGCCACGCGTCCCGTGGTGGTGCTGCGTCTCCGCGGTCGCACGCGCGTCGGGGCCACGCTGATCGAGGTGCTCGACGAATACGCCGACGATCTCGCCGCGGTCGGTGGCCGCCTGTACCTGAGTGGAGTGGACCCGCGCCTGGCGGCGCAGCTGCGGCGAGTCGGGAAGCTGGACCTCGATCGCACCGTGTACGTCGCGCCGGCGCAGTCCGTGTATGGCGCATCGACAGCAGAGGCCATCGCGCAAGCCAGTGCGTGGCTCGGATCGAGCACGATGGCGGAGCGACACGCGTGAGAGAGACGCTAAAGCCACGACGCGACGAGCGCGACCGCCGCGCCGGTCATCAGCACCAATGCCGCGCCGCCGAGCACGTTGAGCCAGGCGCCGTTCCTGTGCGTCCCCATCACGCGCGCGTTGTTGCAGACGACGAGGATGATCGCGATCAGCGGCGGTGCGAGGAGGCCGTTGATGACGGCCGACCAGATCAGCAATCGGATGGCGTTCACGTGCGCGAGGTCGAGCAGCATGCCGACGAACATCGCGAGCGCCATCACCGCGTAGAAGTGTCCCGCGGTGTGGAGCTTCTCGTCCATACCCGCCCGCCACGCAGCGGCGCCGGCGATCGCGTACGCGCCTGAACCCGCGAGCACCGGAACGCGCCGGCCTGCGAGTAGGTGGCGATACCGGAGGGATCGTCATCGGCGGCGCCGGTGATCAGGCCGGGGCCGAGCTCGCGTGCGCGCGTGCTGAGCCGTTCGCGTGCATTGAAGGACATTCAGCCGTGGCGGGCAGAAGCCGCGCCACGGCCGACAGAGCCTCTAGCGCCAGCCGAGCGCGGGCGCGACGTGGGTGAGGATCGACTCGATCACGTGCGCGTTATACTCGACGCCGAGCGTGTTGGGCACAGTCAGCAGCAGCGTATCCGCTTCAGCGATGGCTTCGTCCTGCCGTAGTTGCTCGACCAACACGTCCGGCTCGGCAGCGTAGGACCGACCAAACACGGCGCGCATGTTGTCGATGACGCCGATCTGGTCGCTGCTCTCATCGCGGCCGAAGTAGAGGCGGTCGCGCTCGTTCATCAACGCGAAGATGGATCGCGATACCGAAACGCGCGGCTCTCGTGTATGGCCGGCTTCGGCCCACGCCTTCCGATAGACGCGGATCTGGCGGGCCTGCTGGACGTGAAAGGGCTCGCCGGTTTCGTCCGCCTTGAGCGTGGAGCTCTGCAGGTTCATCCCGTGTTGCGCGGCCCAGATCGCCGTCGCGTTGGACGCCGATCCCCACCAGATGCGCTCGCGCAATCCGGCTGAATGCGGCTCGAGCCGGAGCAGCCCCGGCGGATTCGGAAACATCGGCCTCGGATTCGGTCGGGCGAATCCTTCTCCCTTCAACAGCTCGAGGAAGACTTCGGCGTGACGCCGGCCCATGTCGGCATCGGTTCCCCCTTCCGGTGGCACGTAGCCGAAGTGGCGCCAACCGTCGATGACCTGCTCGGGCGAGCCGCGGCTGATCCCGAGCTGGAGCCGGCCGTTGCCAATGAGGTCGGCGGCGCCCGCGTCCTCGACCATGTAGAACGGATTCTCGTACCGCATGTCGATGACGGCCGTGCCGATCTCGATGCGGCTCGTCCTGGCGCCGACGGCCGCGAGCAGGGGGAAGGGGGAGCCGAGCTGCTGGGCAAAGTGATGGACGCGGAAGTACGCGCCGTCCGCCCCGAGCTGCTCAGCCGCGACAGCGAGCTCGATCGACTGCTGAAGGACATCGCGTGCGGAGCGCGCGACGGATCCGTGCGACGCGCTCCAATGACCGAAGGATAGGAAGCCGATCTTCTTCATGGACCTCGGGGGTTCGCTCGAGAAGCGATGAAGTCTATTGGCGCGAACAAGACGGTCGCCCATGTGTGGCTCAGCGGGGCCGGGTGCCTGGAAATGCGAGACGCTTGCGTCTCGTAAAGGATGCTGATAGGATTTGATTATGAAACGGAAGCGTATCGCAAAAGATCCGGAGACCGGGCGCGGGCCGGGGCGGCCGCGGGACCGGGTCGCTCATGCCGCAATCCTGCAGGCGGCGATCGACCTCACGCGCGAGGTGGGTTATGACGCGCTGGCGATCGAAGCCGTTGCCGCGCGGGCTGGGGTCGGGAAGGCGACCATCTATCGATACTGGCCGAACAAGGAACTCCTGATGGCAGAAGCGGTGGACGGCATCGTCAGGAGCATTCCCCCCGCTGCTACGGGGAAGGTCGAGGGAGACCTGATGATCTACATGGGCGCCACCATGTCGATGCTTCAGGACCCAGCCACGCCTCCACTCCTCTCCGGCTTCATCGCGGCGATGCAGCGCAGCTCGTTGATCGCCGAGCGCATTCGGAACGGTTTCGCCGGCAGCATGCGCACCGGCATGCGGGGGGCGCTGGAACGCGGCATACAGCGCGGTGAGCTCGCCGCCGACATGGATGTGGGGCTCGCGCTCGACCTGCTCGAGGGCTCGATGCTCTATCGATCGCTGATAAGTGGAGAGCCGATCACTGAAGCCTATACGCGCGAGGTGGTGCGTCGCGTCCTGAGGGCTTTCCAATGATTGCTCCTCCCTTCGGCGCTTCGCACCTCCGGTCGGAGTGGGCGAGGGAAAGCAGCATGATCAATTTCTTCTTCTCCGACGACGTCCGTCGCGAGCCGTTCCTCTGGTACGATCAGGTCCGTTCGGCTTCCCCTGTGCTGCGCGACGCGAGCAGCGACACGTGGATCCTGCTCGACTATGCAAGCGTGGCGCACGCGATGGACGACCACGCGACATTCAGCTCGAGAGTGACGCGCCCCGGCGGATGCGCGCCGGAGTGGCTCGTGTTTCTCGACCTGCCGCGCTACGCCAGGCTGCGCACCATCGTGAACCGGGCGTTCGCGCCGCGTGCGATCACCGCACTCGCGCCGCGCATCGAGGCCATCTCGAGAGAGCTGTTGGATTCACTCCGGCACCGCGACGAGATCGATCTCGTCGCGGACTATGCGGAGCCGTTGCCGGTGCGCGTCATCGCCGAGATGATGGGCATACCGCTCGAGGGCCAGGCGACGTTCGGCGGGTGGAGCCGTACCATCGAGAATCTGAGCTGTGCGATCACCGGCAGCGATTCGGGAGCGTACGCCGTGCGCGAATACGCGACGGTCAGGGGCGACATCGTGCGTTATCTCGCCGATATGATCGCGGCGCGGCGCGCGTCGCCGGCCGGCGACCTGTTGTCGACACTGGCGTGCAGTGAGATCCGTGGAGAAGGGCTGAGCGACGAGGAGATCGTCGGATTCTTCCAGCTTCTTCTCTCCGCCGCGACGGAGACGACGACGAACCTGATCTCGAACGCGATGCTCTGCTTCATGGATTACCCTGATCAGCTCGCGCGACTCCGCGGGAGCCCCGACGCGATGGGAACGGCAATCGAGGAGGTCATGCGCTTCCGTTCGCCGGAGCAGATCATCTTCCGGCAAACGACGCGCGACGTGAAGTTGCACGGCCGGACGATCCCCGCCGATCGCTTCGTCCTGCTCATGCTCGGCTCGGCGAACCGCGATCCGGCGTACTTCAGGTGCGCGCACCACTTCGACGTGACGCGCTCACCGAATCCGCACATCGCGTTCGGGCACGGGATTCATAGCTGCCTGGGTGCGGCACTCGCTCGCGCCGAGGCTCGGGTCGCGCTGCCGCAGTTGCTATCGCGGCTGCGGCGGTTCGAGCCGGCGACGAACGAGCCGTGGGTGCCGCGCGAGGCGCTGCACGTGCATGGTCCGTCGGCCCTCCCGCTGCGTGTGGAATGGGCGGGGTGAGTCTCGTCATCAGGCGTCTCGGTGCGCTGCGGTCGCGCCAGATGGGGCGAGCAAACCGAAGGTTGCGTAACAACGGACCGAGGCGAGGCACGCTCGCTCAGTACGGTAAAGAGCACTAGGTCCAATCGACCTTGGTGCGACTTGCACCGATCCTCCCCGGCGTTGTCTGCGTCCGCAACTTCAGGGAGGACAATCGTGAAGCTCCATTTGTTGGAGAACCGCGGCGTCAGAAAGCCGCGGCGCATCGCCATTGCTGGTCTCGCCGCCGTGCTGATTGCCGCCACGCTCCCGGCGTTGGCCGGCGCGCAGGCCAGCAAACCCAACATCCTGTTCATCATGGGAGATGACATCGGCTGGATGCAGCCGAGCATCTACCATCGTGGTCTGATGGTAGGGGAGACGCCGAACATCGACCGCATCGGTAAGGAAGGCGGCATGTTCATGACCTACTACGCCGAGCAGAGCTGCACCGCCGGGCGTAACGCCTTCTTCACCGGGATGAATCCGTTGCGCACGGGGATGATCCCGCCGCAACTGCCGGGAAGCCCGTCCTACCTGCGAACCGGTACGCCGGCGCTCGCCGTCTTCCTGCACGATCTCGGCTACACCACCGGGGAGTTCGGCAAGAACCACCTTGGCGATCACACCGCGGCGCTGCCCACGGCGCATGGCTTCCAGGAATTCTTCGGCTACCTGTACCACCTGGATGCGATGCAGCAGGTGAGCTTCCCCGACATCAACAAGTCACCGACGGCGCAAACCGTCGCTCCCCCGTGCAAGAACACTCCCATTCCCGGCCTCACCGAAGTGCCGGGCGCGGTGGATCCGAGGACGACCATCTGTCTCACGCCACCGCGCAACATGCTCTCGTGTCGTTCGGCGGACGGCTCGATGCAGGGTCAGACGTGCAAGGACGAGGGACCGCTGACCCTCGAGCGATCGAAAACGGTGGACGAGGAGATCTCGGCGCACGTCGTGGACTTCCTCGAGAGAAACGATCCGAAGAAGACCGGCAAGCCCTTCTTCGTCTGGTACAACCCGGCGCGTATGCACATCACCACCGTGCTGTCGGACAAGTACATGAACATGGTGGCCGAGAGGGGCGACAAGGACTGGGGTGTCAACGAGGCCGGCATGAAGCAGATGGACGACAACATCGGCGTCGTCCTCAAGAAGCTCGAGGATATCGGGCAGCTGGACAACACGCTCGTCGTCTTCACGACGGACAACGGCGCGGAGGTGTTCACTTACCCCGACGGCGGCGTGACGCCGTTCAAGGGCTCGAAGATGAACACCTGGGAGGGCGGCATGCGCGCTCCCTGCGTCATTCGCTGGCCGGGCCACGTCAAGGCTGGGACGGTATACAGCGACATCTTCGCGTCACTCGACTGGCTGCCGACGCTCGTAAACATCGCTGGTGGCCCCAAGGGCAACGCACTGAACGAGCAGATCCAGGCGGGCAAGTATCCCGGCATCGTCAAGACCAAGCTAGACGGTTTCGATCAGACCGCCTACCTGACGGGAAGTTCTCCCAAGTCTGCGCGCGACGTCTTCTTCTATTATGCCGGCTCCAAGCCGTCGGCGGTGCGCTACAAGAACTGGAAGATGTATTTCGCGATCGCGCCCGAAACCTCCACTGGCTTCAACGTGCCCGGAGTGCAGACTCAGTTCGCGGCCAGCATGACCAACCTCAAACGCGATCCATTCGAGGAGGGCGTGCTTGCGGGCGAGTGGAACAAGACAGCTGTCAACTCGTTCGCCGGCGCGCTCGCCGGGCCGGTGACGGCTCAGATCTACGACTGGAACATGCTGCCCATCGGCCAGCAGCTGTGGCTCATGGAGCTCGAGAGCTACAAGAAGTTCCCACCGCTTCAGAGCCCGGAGAGCTGGAACCTCGATCAGGTCGAGGCGCAGATCAAAGCGATGGGACACCCGAGCCAGTAAGCCTGGATGCGCGTGCCCGTCCAGGAACCAGCTCGCTCCGTTAGCGGCTGAAGCGCTTGTCGAGGGCACGAAGCGCCTGGGGAGCCATGCTCTCCAGGCGCTTTTCTTTCAGTGGACGAGAGGCATGCGGTGGTTGATCTCGCTCCTGCGGTTGACGCGCCGGCAATGGCGTGCGTTGACGGTCGTCGCCGTCCTGTCATCGTGCAGCACGGCCTCGTCGCTGGTCGAGCCGTGGCTCTATCGCGCGGTGATCGACGACGTGGCGGGGGTGTTCGCCGCACCGGGACCGCTGACGTTCGCCGACCGCGCGATCGAGGACGTCGTCGCGTCACTGCACCAGATGCCCGCCAGCGTGCGGCGCCTCTTCAAAGCTCCCTGGCAGCGATTCGAGGGGCCCGTTGGCACCCGCCGCCAGCTGACGCCGCGACTGCCACAGGAGGCGATCGCGACGGTGCTCGTCGCCGCGGGGCTCTTACTGGTCACGCGACTCATCTCGGAGGGGTGCCGAGTCTGCGGCGACAACATGGCGGCGTCGATCTCGAGCGAGATCGAGTCCGGCCTCATCCAGCGAACGTTCGAGCACGTCACGCGACTGCCCCTCGGCTCGTTCGCATCGCGTCCGAGCGCCGCGGTGGCGCGCCAGGTGGATCAGACGGATCAGGTATCGCCGCTGTTCATCGCGGCGTCGAAGGAGATCTGGCCGGAGATGTTCAATCTCGTCGCGATGATCGCGATCCTGGGATCGTTGAACCACGAGCTGGCGCTCATCGCGCTCGCGGGAGTGCCGGCGTACGTGTTCGTCACATGGCGGATGACCCGCGCGCTCACGGTCGACCTCGAGACGTACTACCAGGAATGGGATCGCATCTCGAGCCACATCCAGACGACCGTCGGCGGGATGAAGACCGTGCAGAGCCACGGCGCGGGCCAGGAGGAAGTCAAGCGGCTCTCCGCCATCATGGACGCCGGCTATGGCGCGTATCTCCGACGTACGCGCACGGAGAATCGCTACACATTCGGGCAGAACATGATCGTGGCCGCATCCAAGGCGGCGGTGCTCGCCCTGGGAGGGGTGCGTGCGTTGCAGCATCAGCTGACACCGGGCGACGTCGTCCTGCTCCTCGCGTACGTCGACCGGCTGTACACCCCCGTCGAGACGCTCACGAGTCTCTTCGTCGGCCTGCAGGGAAACCTCACGTCGCTACGGCGCGCCGAGCGGCTCCTGGCGGAACCGGAGGCGACGGGGAGAGGCCAGCCACCGCTCAAGGCGGGACGGGGCGCGGTCCAGTTCGACGCCGTGCACTTCGCGTATGACGGCCGCGAGGTGATCCGCGGCGTCACATTCTGCGTGAACCCGGGGGAGCACGTGGCGCTGATCGGGCCGTCGGGAGCGGGGAAGACGACGCTCGCCGATCTGCTCATGGGGTTGCAGCAACCGAAGTCGGGGAGCATTCGG
>DASVNI010000119.1:0-16831 GCA_036383935.1 Gemmatimonadaceae bacterium
CATCTTCACGAAGGTGGGCCCGAGCGCGGCGAGGCTCGCGACGAGGCGCTGCGCGCGACGCTCGTGGTCGAGCGGCGTGCGACGCGCCGGCGCGCCGAAGAACAGCCACCGGCGGTGATCCCGCCAGAACGCCATCGCCGACGGCAGGAGCCGCCACACGATCACGAAGAGCCGCATCGACCCTCCGTCGGCGGACGCCTGGAGCCGGGTGTCACCACTGCGCTCAGCCCGCGCGCATGGCGTCGGGATCGACGCCGATGCGGCGGCACCACGATTCATACTCCCCGGGGAGCACCTCGGACGGCTTGATCTTGCTGCGCCCTCCCCAGAACACGTTGGTGTAGGTGACGGGGATTCCCGCTTCCTCGAGGTGCCGGTCGATCGCGGCCTTGTGGGCGAGCACCGTCTGCTTCTCGGTGCCGTGCGCGACCGCCATGATGTTCACGTTCGCGAACTCCGGCCCGCCCTCGCGCCAGTAGGCATGCGTGAGGATGTGATGTCGTCCCACCTCGCGGCCGGCCTCGATCTCGCGCCCAGCCGGCACCCGCCAGTGGAAGAGGGCGTTGTAGCGCGTCGCGCGCTCGCCCGCCTGCGACGGCTTCACGTGCTCGAGGAAGCTCGAGAAGCGACCGATCACGCGACGCTCGGACAGCCCGCGCGCCACCCGCAGGAACTCGTCGTAGGGCACGCCGGCCTCTTCGGCACGCGCGCGCCACGGCTCGGCGTGCACCTCCTGCGGCGCCAGCTCGCGCTTGAGCGCGGCGAGGACGCGCCACTCGAGCGCACTGAGCTCGACGATGTTCGTGTCGAGCACCTCGCCCGGCTCGTCGGAGCGACTGCCGGGCTCCATGCCACGGCGTCGCATGTGGCCGACGCCAAGGGCGAACAGACGCTTCGCCGGCATGATGCGATAGGCGTCCGCTCCGATGCGCTGCGCGAGGAAATCGCAGTGCTTCTCCATCGAGAAGCCCTGCGGGACCTTGACCGTCGTCCAGAGCCGGTAGACGGAACCGGTCGTCTCGGAGTCGGTCGATCGAATGACGACGTGCCCCGAGAAGGGATCTTCCGCGTCGAGGTAGTCGAAGGCGGCGTCCAGTCGCTCGGTGGGGACGCGCCAGGCCACGAGCGCGCCCGGCGCGAGGTTCGTCGCCATGAGCGTCTGCCGGATCCGCCGCACGACTCCCGCCTCCAGCATGGCGCGCAGGCGGTCGACGACCGTCTCGATCGGCAGCTCGCTGAGCCGCGCGATCTCGGCAAAGGGATCTTCGTGAAAGCCGGCGATCCGATCTTCGCTGACCGCGAGGATACGTGCGTTGACCGGGTCGGTGATCTCGGTGGAGAGGAGGGAAGACGACATTCTGAAAGGTAATCAGTCCGTCGCCTCTACCCCCGTCAGAGACCTGAGATCCGGCGTCGGACGTCGCGCGAGCCAGCGGCCACTCCAAACCCGACCGAGAGCCCGAAGGAGAGCGCCGTTCCCGCGCCGACGAAGGGCAGGATCGCGACGAGCGGCAGGGCGATCAGCGCCGCGCCGACACCGGCGATGATCGGCGCAATCGCCGTGTGAACCGCATCGACGTAGCGCAGACGTCCGGTGACGAAGGCGCGCGCCTGGGAATATCCGACGATTGCGAGCACGGTGCTCGCCAGGAAGCTCAGAAGGAAGATCACGGAAACCTCGGCAGAGAGGGGCTGCTGTCCCGTACGACTCGCACGACTCCGAGTTTCACCGGCGCGCTGGCCGTCTTCTCCATGCCTTTTTAGCTTATCGCCTGACCTCCTTCCGGGCTGCGCCATGATCACGCTTCGCGTCACACGCCACGATCGCAACGAGGCACTGCTGGCGGAGTGTCAGAGCTCGGTGATCCCCGCCCGCGGCGAGGTGCTGCAACTCGACACCGTCGAGGCGGACGGCAGCATCGTGCGACCGAGCACGATGTGGCGCATCGTCGCGGTCACCGTCCACGTGCCATCGCTGCAGTCCGCGGCCCCCATCGGGCCCGAGCCGCTGCGCGTGCGAACGGTGGAGGTCAGCGTGCTTCCGGACGTCTCGCTGCTCCCGTTCCTCGAGGAGGCCGCGGAAGAGGTCCTGTCCGACTCACGCCTGTGACGGCGCGGGTGGCCGCGCCCGCTCCGCCCGCTAAGTTGCGGTAGTGACCCGTCCCACTTCCCCGCCCCGAAACGACACGCCGATGGAGCGCCCGCTTCGCGGCACCGGCATGACGCATAGCGTCACGCACGAGCTGCCCGAGCACCTGGCGGATTGGCAGCTGCCGCCGGGTTGGAGCTGGGGCACCGAGGGCATGTGGGATGAGTACCGGCACTTCCAGGAGATCGTCGACGCCCTCGACCGGTCGCTGTCCCTCGTCAGCGCACCCGATCCGAGCCACGCCAAATGGCTCGAGGCCGAAGCGAAGGGGCTGGCGCATCGCAATCACCCCGCGGCGCCGACGACGTACCACTACTGGACCTCCTATCAGGAGAGCCGGCGCGGACCCGGCTACCTGCGTCGGTGGATCGCCGGCGAGACGATCGGCGCGCGCATCGCGCGCGCCGGCGTGGACGACGTGCCGGCGGTGCTCCGCGTGGTGCGTGAGCTCGGCTCGGCGCTGTCGTACCTGCACGATTCGGGGACGGCCCACGGTGCCCTGTCCGTCGAGACGGCATGGACCACTCCCATGGGACGCCTCTGGCTCCTCGGCTGGCAATGGGCCGTTCCGCTGAGCGAGATCCCCGAAGGGCTCGCGCCGAACGCCGAGCGCATGCCGCTGCCCCCGGAGTGGGGGGACTCGTGGACGCCGACCGCGGCGAGCGATCAGTGGCAGCTCGCGGCACTCTGCTTCCATGCGCTCACCGGCGAGGCGCCCCCGCGCCACGACATTCCGCCGGTCTCCCTCGTGCGCCCCGACGTGCCGCCGTCGGTCGCGCAGGTGATCGACAAGGCGCTGCACTACGAGCCGGCGCACCGCTTCGGCAGCGTCGCCGCGATGATCCGCGCGATGGATCGGATCGTCGGCAGTCGGACAGTGCTGACGTTGAGCGGGGAGCACACCGCGGCGGCGCGCGAGTCGCCCGAGGTGCGGCTGCGCTGGGCGCTCGCCGACGACTACGAGGTGATCGCCCCGCTCGGCGCGGGGAGCTTCGGCTCCGTGTGGCGCGTGCGCGATCTCTCGCTCGGCCGCGAGGTGGCGCTCAAGCTCCTGCACCCGCACGTCGCACGCGACGAGCGCGCGGTCGGCCGCTTCCGTCGCGAGGCGCGTCTGGCGGCGCAGCTGGCGCATCCCGCCATCGTGCCGATCTACGACTGGGACAGTCGCGGCGACGTGGCGTGGTATACGATGGAGCTGGCCGAGAACGGATCGGTCGGCGATCTGATCGCGCGCGCCGGAGCGCGGACGGTGGCCGAGATCGCGCCGCAGATCGACGGCGTCCTGAGCGGGCTCGCCGCCGCTCATGCCGTGGGGATCATCCACCGCGACCTGAAACCGGAGAACCTGCTGATCGACCGGTACCGTCGCTGGCGCATCGCCGACTTCGGCATCGCGAACCCGACGGGGGAGGAGACGACCGGCGCCTCGGGTACCCCCGCCTTCTCGCCCCCGGAGCAGCTGCTGGGCGAACCACAGGAGGCGCCGGCCGACTGCTTCTCTCTGGCGGCGATCGTCGTGTACGCGCTCACTGGCGAGCCGCCGTTCGGCGAGGCCGACACGAAGACCATCCTCGCTCGCGAGCTCGCCGGGAAGATCGACCTGTCCATCTTCGACAGTGAGATTGCCGCCTGGCTGCAACGTGCCTTCTCGCCGGATCCGGACGATCGCTTTCCCGACGCGGCCGCGATGCAGACGGAATGGCGCAACGCCGCGGGCGCCGTGCTCGAGCGCGAGCGTCGCCTCCCCTGGTGGCGGCGGATCTTCGGCGCTGAAGACGGCACCGACGGATGGTGGCGCGAGGGGCAGCCCATCACGGAATGAGCGCGCACGCGCCCTGCAAGGTGAGGAGCGCATGACGAACACGATCCGATCGATCAATCCGACGACGGGCGCGACGCTCGCCGAACATCCGGCGCTATCGTCGGCCGATCTCGAACAACGGCTCGCGCGCGCTGCGGCGGTCGCCCCTCGCTGGCGGCGCACACCCGTGACCGAACGTGCCGCAATCGTCGGCCGACTCGGCGATCTCCTCGAGCAGGAGAAGGATCGGCTCGGGCGGCTCATGACGCTCGAGATGGGGAAGCCGATCCAGGCGGCGATCGATGAGGCCGCGAAATGCGCGGTGGGATGTCGCTTCTACGCCGAGCACGGACCGGGGTTCGTCGCCGACCGGAGTGTGGACGACGACGGGCATCGCTCGTTCGTGGCCTACGAGCCGCTCGGCGTCGTGCTGGCCGTGATGCCGTGGAACTTCCCCTTCTGGCAGGTGATCCGATTCGCGGCGCCCGCACTGGTAGCGGGCAACGTCGGCTTGCTGAAGCATGCGTCGAACGTGCCCGGCTGCGCGCTCGAGCTGCAGTCGCTCATCGAACGTGCTGGCGCGCCGGAAGGTGTGTTCCAGACGCTGCTCGTCGGCAGCGACGCCGTGGCGGGCATCCTCGCCGATCCACGCGTCGCCGCGGCGACGCTCACGGGGAGCGAAGGCGCGGGACGCAGCGTCGGGCAGCACGCCGGTGAGCATCTCAAGAAGACGGTGCTCGAGCTGGGAGGGAGCGACGCCTTCGTCGTCATGCCGAGCGCGGATCTCCGCCGCACGGTGAAGACCGCCGTGCAGGCACGCGTGATCAACAACGGGCAGAGCTGCATCGCGGCGAAGCGGTTCATCGTGCACCAGGCGATCGCGCACGAATTCATCGAGGGCTTCACCGCAGGGATGCGCGCCCTCCGCATGGGCGATCCGCTCGATCGGGCAACGCAGCTCGGCCCCCTCGCGACGGCGCGGCTCGCCGAGGAGCTCGAGGCTCAGGTGACGGAGTCCGTGAGCCGCGGCGCGCGACTGCTCTGCGGCGGACGCCGGACGGCGCCGGGGAGTGCGTTCTTCCCGCCGACCGTGCTCACCGACATTCCGCGCGAGTCGCCGGCCTATCGCGACGAGCTGTTCGGTCCCGTGGGCTGCGTCTTCGTCGCACGCGACATCGACGACGCGATCCGCATCGCGAACGACACACGCTTCGGCCTCGGCGCGAGCGCATGGACGAACGACGCCGCCGAGCAGGAGCGCTTCGCACGCGAGCTCGACGCGGGCAGCGTGTTCGTCAACGACATGGTGGTGTCCGACCCGCGATTCCCCTTCGGCGGCGTGAAGTCGTCCGGCTATGGACGCGAGCTGAGCGACGTGGGGCTGCGCGAGTTCACGAATGTGAAAACGGTGAGGATTCGTGTGCAGGGCGGGGCCGACGTGGCGGGGCGTACCACGGAGTGAATCCGTTATCGGTTACCGGTTCACAGTGATCAGCCGGCCTCGGGACGCAGGAGTCCCCCCAGGCTGGCGCTCAACTGTTCACCGTGCGCCATCAACGGCGCGCCGCAGGCGCACCAAGGAGCACGACCCTAACCACCGTCCCCTTCCCCACCGTCGACTCGATATCCACTGTGCCGCCCCAGCTCTCGACGAGACGCCGGGAGATCGCCAGTCCGAGCCCGCTGCCGCTCGTGCGCGTCGAGAAGTGCGGCTCGAAGATCCGCGGAAGCACGTCCTCGGCGATTCCACTCCCGTCGTCGGCGACCGAGATCTGAAGCGTGGGCGCGCCATCCTCGGCGTGATCGACGCAGACCGTCGCGGTGACGGTGCGTGCGCCAGCGTGTCTCGCGTTCTCGAAGATGTTGAGCAGCACCTCGCGCAGCTCGTCGCCGCGCGCGAGCGCGGCAGAGGGCGATCCTTCCACGCGACTGCTCCACTCCACGTTCCCCTCCCCCATCTGCTCGAGCGCCACGACGTCGCGCACGATCGCCACGACGTCGGTCGGCTCTGCGGGGGGACGCTCCTCCGGAGCCCCGCCGTAACGGCTGAACGCTCGCGCGATCTCGTCGAGCCGGTCGATCTCGTCGAGAATGCGCGACACGTTCTGGTCCAGCACGGCGTCGAAGTCGGGCCGCCCGCGCGCGCGACGCAGGTGCTGCACGCCGAGCCGGATCGGTGTGAGGGGATTCTTGATCTCGTGCGCCACCTGTCGCGCCATCTCGCCCCAGGCCAGCACGCGCTGCGCGTGCGAGAGCTCGGTCACGTCGTCGATCGTCAGCACGGCACCGCCGCTCGCGAGCCGCGAGAGCTGGCCGCGCAGCGATCGTCCATCGCGCTCGATGTCGAACTCGTCCTCCACCGCGCCGCTGCGCAGGAACCCTGCGAGTCGCGCCGCGACGACGGGTGACGAGAGGCGAGTGACCGGCTCTCCCGCGCGTGGCAGCTCACCAAGCAGCGCGTCGGCGCGCGGATTGGCGAGGATGACCCGTCCCTGCTCGTCGAGCGCGACGACGCCGCTCGCCACGGTGCGCAGCACGGCGTCGGTGCGCCGCTGCGCCTCGACGAGCGCGGCGCGGCTCCGGGCGAGATCCTCGGCCATCGCCTCGAACGCGCGGAAGACGGGATCGAACTCGTTCGTCTGCTCGCCGGCGAAGGGCAGCTCACGCTCGCCGCGCGCCACGGAGCGCGCGGCGGCGCGCAACGCTCCGATCGGACGGGCGAGCTGACGCGCCGCGACGGCGCTCAACCAGAGTGCGGCCAGCGCGCCGACGGCAGTGGCGAACAGTACGAGCACGCCGAGGTCGCGCCGCCGGCGATCCAGCTGCACGTCGTCCACGCGCGCCGGCGCAGCGAGCACCAGCGCGCCGCGCGAGCCGGGCATCACGCGGTAGCCCATCATCCCCGTCGCGCCGGCGAGTGGCTCCGAACGTGCCGTGCCCAGTTCTTCCGCGTCGCCGAGCACGCGGTTCACGTCCGGACGGAGCAGCGTTCCAACAGGGGCGAGCGTCGCGAAGAGAGAGTCACTCGCATCGACCAGCACGCCCGCGTTGTACAGCAGCAGCTTCGTATCGAGACGCAGGCTCTCGTTGCGCAGCCAGTTCGGATCGCGCGCATCCATCGACACGGCGCGCATCGTCTCCGTCACGAGCAGGCGGCGCGACTGCTGCGCATCGGTGAAGAGCTGTTGCCAGCTCCACACCGCGAACGCCACCGCCGGCACGAGGAAGAAGAGGAAGAGCGCGAGGGAGAGCCGCGTACGATAGCTGCGCACGCGACGGCGGCGGAGACGCAGCCATCGGCCCACGCGACCGTCAGCGGCGGAGGCGAGGAGCCACACGAGCCCCACCGCGGCGAGATCGCACAGCAGCAGCAGGCCGCCGCGCGGGATCAGCGAATCGAGCCCGCGCAGGTCGACCTCGACGTGCGCGCGTGTCGCACCTTCGGGGCCTTGCACCGGCCAGTCGCCGTGCAACTCCGTGTTCTCACGCCGCCACCTGATCGACTCACGCGGAGGCAGCGAATCGCCGAACACCTGCACCGTGTACGGCGGCTCGTTCGCCTCGCCTGGCGAGAGACCGAACCACCGTGCGTAGGGGTCGGTACCGATCAGGCGCGTATGTGGAGCGACGAGTATGGTGACCGCGCCCCCCTTCACCGGCACCCCAACGACACGCACGCCATACGCTCCGACGTGGTACGCGGTCTCCACTGCCCCGCGCCGCTGCGCCTCGACCGCCGCTACGGCCACTGTGTGCCACACGACGTCGAACGGCGCCGATCCGAAGCTCGCGACGAGTCGGTCCTGCTCCCATGACGCAAGCGCGACGGGGTAACCCGCCGCGGCGAGGTCCGACTGGACGTACTTCGCAAGGAGCTGCTGCTGCGCGGTCGGCAACGGGTCATCCTGGAGATCGGCGGCGAGCCGATTCTGGAGCGCAATGGCGGAGGAGTCGGGCGCGCTCAGACCACGCACGTCACGCTCGGCCAGCTCGACGCGGCCCCGGGACGTGCTGCCCCACACCACGGTCGTCGCGCCGAGGGCAGCGACGGTGCCCGCAGCGAGAAGCCAGTGCCGATTCGGCCGCGAGGCGACGAGCGCGAGAAGTGCGACGACCCATAGCCCGCCGTACCAGGTCGGCCATTGCCCAGGCGCCATCCAGACGAGCGGCGCCATGATCGCCGCGAGCGTCGCCAGCGCGGGGCCGACCACCGGATCGAGGCCACGGCGTCGCGAGCGAAGGACAGTACGTCCGCCCCAGACGGCGATCACGAGCAGCGACGTCGCGGCGAGGCAGAGCGGGATCTGCCAGACCAACCAGAGCGCGGCACCGGCGCCCTCGCTCGGGGGCGCGATGCCGCGTGAGAGCGCGCGAACGAAGTAGGGACCGAGCAGCGCGCCGGCGATCGCGATGCTCGCGCCGACGAACGGATTGAGAGCATGACGCGCGCGGCGCGTGACGAGCAGCGCCGCGAAAAGCAGCGTGGCCGCCGTCAGCGCGAGCGCGGCCGCGTTGGCCGAGAAGGCCCGCCCGGCCGGAAGGAAGAACACCGTCGCGTCGAAGAGTCGTGAGCGCGTGGAGTACTCGCTGAGCGGCACGACCGCGATGCAGCGCAGGACGACCAGCACCGCACCGACCGCCGAGGCGGTGCCCGCCTCGCGGCGCGCCGCACCAATGAGGAAAGCGATCAGCGCGATCAGCAGCGCGACGCCGACACGCACGCGCGCCCGCTCGAGCATCCGGAAGCGCACCTCATCAGTCGAGGGCACGTTCGCGCGGGCGACGAACAGAGCGCGGCCCTGGTCGATGTAGCGCAGTGCGTCCGGTCCTACGGAATCGGTCGGAGCAGAGAAGGTGAACCCCTCGGTGATCTCGCTGCCGGGCACGCGCTGGGCGAGCCCCCGGACGAGCCGATCGGCGGGCGGTTTGGCGGAAAGGAGCGACGACGCCACCGCGCGCATCCCGCCACTATCGGATCCGGCGTACAACGTGAGCCCGAACGGCGTGTCGATGACGCCGGAAGGCCAGCCGAGTACGTTCGGTGGCGCGTGCAACGTGCCGGCCCACCCGAGCAGCGTGTCGTGGTGCACCACGAAAACGCTCTGCCGCACAGCGTCGCCCAGCAGGTTCTCGAGGCGTGACGGGAGCTCCCCCTGCGATGCGGCAGCCTGCGATGCGGCAGCATCGCGGGCGCGCGAGGCGATGTGGCGGAGGGTGGCGAGCTCGGCGTCGACGCGCGCCGCGAGCGCGGCGCGCTGCTCCGCCGCCTGAATCGCGCCCACTGCCGCGGGTGCTGCCGAGAAGCTCGCGAGCCGCTGTTGCGAGCGCGCCGCCATGAGGCAGAGCACCGTGAGCGCGGCACACGCGATACCCAGCGGCACGCGCACGCTGCGCGGAGAAAGACGCCACGTCGCGCCGGCGGCGATCGCGGTGGCGAGGAAACAGGCCGCGAGATAACCTACTCGCGGCTCGGCGAGCCATCCGCTCGCCGCCAGCGCGCCCGCAGCGATGGCCGCCGGCGCGACCAGCGCCCGCGGACCGGAGGCCGGTAGCGATCGACCGAGTACCTTGGTCAGGATGACCTACCCCTCCACTTCGACGAGGACGCCGCGCCGCATCAAGGAGATGAGGCCGGATGACATCCGCTCCCTGATCGGAGCCGATCCGCGCCTGATCATCCCGGTCGGGACGTGCGAGCAGCACGGGAGACACCTACCGCTCGGCGCCGACACGCTCATCGTCGAGCACCTGGCCGACGACCTGTCGGCTGAGTTCGGCATCTGCGTGGCCCCGACGCTGGAGTACGGCGTCAACGTCGCCACCGAACGCGGCTTTCCCGGCAACGCGTCGTTGCGAAAGAAGACGCTGCACCGGATGCTCAACGATCTGCTCGACACGTGGGAATCGACGGGGGTGATGGAGTTCATCCTGCTCACGGCGCACGAGCACGATCCTCACCAGGAGGCGCTCGCCACCGTCATCACGACGAGGGCCCGGGTGCGGGTCGTCGACATCTTCGCGATCGACTTCCGGGAGCTGCTGGAAGGACAATCCGAGCCGATGCACGGCGACGAAGTCGATACGTCGTTGATGCTGTACCTCGCGCCGAATCTCGTCCGGATGGATCTGGCCGAGGACTATATGATGTCGCGCGATGAGCTCAGGCGATACCGTCGCGGCTGGCTGAAGGTTCCGCGGAGCAGCAGCTCGGGCTCGATCGGTCGCCCCACGCTCGCGACGCCGGAAAAGGGCGCCGCGATCTACGCGCACATCCGCGAGAAGGTCCGCGCGAAGGTCTTTCTCGCGCCCGAACCGGAGTAGCGCGTCGGCCCGTCCGCGGGCCGGAAGAGATATATTGTGTGGACGTCGCCCCGTACGCCCGCCCCTGCGCAGATGGGATGAAACCCTCTGCCCAGCCGCCGCGTACGAGCGGGTGACCCACTCTCCAGGATCTCTCCCCCGATGCGTATTCCGCTGCTTGCGGCGCTCACCGTCGTGCTCCTTGCGCCGGCCGCGCTGGCACAGACTCCTACGGCTCCTCCAGCCCGCGCGGAGCGGCCCGTCGTGGTCACATCCTCGACCAACAGCCCGCCCCTCACGCTCGACGAGGCCATCGTGCTGGCTCGGCGGAACAATCCCGTCTACCTCCAGCAGACCACGGCCCGCCGCACCGCCGACGCCTCGGTGCGTTCGGCGAGGGGCGCGCTGCTCCCCTCCGCCGACGCGAGCTTCGGCACGCGCTATCAGCAGGGCGGCCAGCAGGTGTTCAACGGGCTCTCGTTCAGCAACAGCTCCGACGCCATCCAGTCGAGCTACGGGCTCAACCTGAACTACCGCATCAACAGCGCGTCGTTCGTGAACCCGAAGGCCGCCGTGGCCCAACGCGACGCGGTCGACGCCGACATCACGGGCGCGGGCGAGCAGCTTCGCGCGGCGGTCACGCAACAGTACCTGAGCGTGCTGCAGGCGCAGGCACGTTCCGCGCTGCAGGACACGCTGGTGAACACGGCGCAGAGCCAGCTGGAGCTGGCGCAGGCCAAGCTCGCCGTCGGGTCGGGGACCTCGCTGGACATCCGACGCGCCGAGGTGGCGCTCGGTCAGGCCAAGGTGCAGCAGCTGACGGCCCGCAACAACGTCGAGGTCGAGAAGCTTCGCCTCTACCAGCAGCTCGGCGTGAGCCAGCCGACCGACGTGGCGCTGACGACCGACTTCGCGGTGAACCCGCCGACCTTCTCCCTCGACTCGCTGCTCGATCTGGCGCGTCGGCAGAACCCGGCCGTCCTCGCGCTCCGTTCGCGCGAGCGCGCCGCGGCACTGAACGTCAGGGTCGCGCAGGCGGCGTACACACCCACGCTGAACCTGAGCACGGGCTGGGGTGGCAACTCCTATCAGTACACCGACGCCGAGTACCTCGTGAACCAGGCGCGCGGCAGTGCGCTCGGCCAGATGGCTGCCTGCGTCACGCAGGACTCGGTGCGCACGCGCGTCGGGCTGCCGTCTGCCGATTGCGGCACGCGCTACACCTTCACGGACGCTCAGGCGCAGGCGATCCGCGACCGGAACGCGCAGTTCCCCTTCAAGTTCCAGCGCTCGCCGCTGGCGCTCTCGGCGTCACTGTCGATCCCTGTGTTCGACAACTTCAACCGTGAGGAGCGCGTGCAGCGCGCCTCAGTCGAGCGCGAGACGGCGAACTACAACACGAAGGCGAAGGAGCTCCAGATGACGGCCGACGTCACACAGGCCTATCTGACGCTCAAGACTGCCGCGCAGACCGTGGCGCTGCAGGAGCAGAACGCGACGAAGGCGAAAGAGGAGCTCTCGTACGCCGAGGAGCGCTACAAGGTCGGCGCGAGCACCTTCCTCGACGTCATCACGTCGCGTGGCACCTACGAGCAGGCGCTGATCGACCGCGTGAACGCCGTCTACGACTATCACAAGGCCTTCGCCGCGCTCGAGAACGCGGTCGGGCGTCCCCTCCGCTAATCCACCGAGAGACTCCATATGAGCAAGAAGGTGAAGTGGTCCGTGGCCGGCGGGGTTCTCCTCGTCATCGTCGCGATCGGCGGACTGACCGCCATGAAGGGCAAGAACAAGGCGACCGAGGTGCGCACCGAGGAGGTGCAGCAGCGCGATCTCGTCTCCTCGGTGACGGCCAGTGGTCAGGTGCGGCCGCGCACGAAGGTCGACCTGAGCTCGGACATCACGGGGAAGATCGTCCGCCTCGCCGTGAAGGAAGGACAGATGGTCACCCAGGGCCAGTTTCTCCTCCAGATCGACCCACAGCAGCAGGAAGCCGCGGTCCAGCGCGTCGAGGCGGTGCTCGCGTCGAGCCGCGCGCAGATGGCGCAGGCGGAGGCCAACCTGATCCAGGCGCAGAAGAGCTACGAGCGCACGGCGGCGATCAAGAAGACGAACCCGCAGCTCATCTCGGATGAGAACCTGGAGCAGCTCCGCACGACGGTCGACGTGAACAAGGCGCTGTACGAGGCGGCGAAGCACTCGGTGGACCAGTCCACCGCCGGCGTGCGCGACGCGCGCAGCTCGCTGGGCAAGACGACGATCTACGCGCCGATGTCGGGTCGCGTGACGCGCCTGAACGTCGAGAACGGCGAGACGGCGATCATGGGAACGCTGAACAAGGACGCCGCCACCCTGCTCACGATCGCGGACATGAGCATCCTGGAGACCAAGGTGAAGGTCGACGAGACCGACGTCGCCCGGATCTCCGTGGGTGACTCGGCCGTGATCCAGATCGACGCCTTCCCGGACACGACCTTCACCGGTCGCGTGACGGAGATCTCGAACAGTGCCGTCAAGGCCGCCGCGACGCAGAACAACGCCGACCAGGCGGTGGACTACGAGGTGACGATCCAGCTGGTCGACACCCCGCCCGAGACCCGTCCCGACTTCTCGGCGACGGCCAAGATCATCACGGACACGCGCAAGTCCGTCCTATCCATCCCGATCATCGCGCTTACCGTTCGGGAGAACGAGGCCCTCACGAAGGAAGACACCGCCGTGGGCCTCGGCAAGCCGAAGCCGAAGAAGGAAGTCGGCAAGAAGGACGTCGAGGGCGTCTTCGTGGTCGCCGCCGACAACAAAGTGACCTTCCGCCCCGTAAAAGTAGGGATTGCCGGCGAGAAGCACTTCGAGGTACTCAGTGGCCTCAAGAAGGGCGACAAGATCGTCGCCGGCACCTATCAGGCGATCCGCGAGCTGAAGGACGGCGCGACGGTTCGCGAGGCGAAAGTCGACTCGAAGAAGCCACAGGCCAAAACGTGAGCCAGAATATCGTGCAGGACTCCCTGGAAGCCCCGCTCGGCGCCACCGCCGAGCGGCAGGCCGTCGTGAGCGCCTCGGGCGCCACGCCGGGCAAGGATTGGGTGATCGTGACGCGCGGCATCAAGCGCGAGTACGACATGGGTGGCGAAGTCGTGCGCGCCCTGCGCGGCGTGGACGTCGCGATCCGGCGCAACGAGTACGTCGCGATCATGGGACCGTCGGGCTCCGGTAAGTCCACCCTGATGAACGTCATCGGCTGCCTCGACACGCCGAACGCGGGCGAGTACTGGCTCAACGGGACGCAGGTCTCGAAGATGTCCGACGACGCGCTCGCCCGGGTGCGGAACAAGGAGATCGGGTTCGTCTTCCAGACGTTCAACCTCCTGCCGCGCGCCAGCGCGCTGCACAACGTCGAGCTGCCGCTGGTGTACGCCGGCGTGCCCGGCGACGAGCGGAAGCGGCGCGCCAAGGAAGCGCTCGAGCGCGTCCAGCTCGGCTCGCGCCTCGATCACCGGCCGAACGAACTGTCAGGCGGTCAGCGTCAGCGCGTGGCCATCGCGCGCGCGCTGGTCAACAACCCCTCCATCCTCCTCGCCGACGAGCCGACCGGTAACCTCGACTCGCAGACCTCCGAGGAGATCATGCGGGTGTTCGAGAGTCTGGCGGATCAGGGCCAGACCGTGATCATGGTGACGCACGAGCCGGACATCGCCGCCCACGCGCGGCGCGTCATCGTGCTGCGCGACGGTCTCGTGGCCAGCGACGAGCGCCGGTCGACGTTCGTCGAGAAGCTCGGCCTGCCCCTCTAAGGCGCGACGCCATGCCCTTCCTCGAGGCGGTGCGCCTCGCCCTCCAGACCATCCGTGTGCAGAAGCTCAAGAGCTTCTTCACCCTGATGGGCGTCATGATCGGCGTCACCTTCCTGATCGCCGTCGTGTCGATCGTCGGCGGGATGAGCCGGTACATGACCGACCAGGTCGTGGGGAAGATCATGGCGGTGAACTCGTTCGAGCTGCGGCACCGCCCGAACATCAACCTCGGCGAGATGTCCGAGGAGCGGTGGCGCGAGCTGCGCCGCCGTCCCCGCATCAAGGAGACCGACGTCCAGCCTGTGGCGGACGCGCTCCCGCCCGACGTGAAGTGGGCCGTGGTGGGCAACGACCAGCTGTTCGCCGAGTCGCGGTACGTCGCCAAGCCGCGGCAGGTGCTCACCTACACGGTGACCGAGGACTACTTCGACATCAAGAAGATGGCGCCGGTCAACGGGCGTCTCTTCTCCCCGCAGGAGTACGAGCGCGGGATGAATGTCATCGTCATCGGCCAGGACGTGGCGAACTACTTCTTCCCTGCCCTCGATCCCATCGGTCGTGAGCTGGTCGTGCGCGGCATTCCGTACACGGTGCTCGGCGTGATGGAGAAGCAGGGGAGCGCGTTCGGGATCTCGTTCGACAAGTTCATCATCGCGCCGCACAAGTCGCCGCTGAACCGGTACGTCAACGCGCATGGCGTGATCGACGCGATGATGATCCAGACGGCGAGCCGCGAAGGGATGCTCTCGACGATGGAGAGCGTGCGGCAGGTGATGCGTGCGCGGCATCACCTGCGCCCGAATCAGAAGGACGACTTCGAGCTGGAGACGTCGGACTCGGCGCTCGAGTTCTGGAACAAGATCAAGAGCTACCTCGTGTTCGCGGGTGTCGCGCTGCCGGCCATCGGGCTCGTCGTCGGCGCGATCGTGATCATGAACATCATGCTGGTCGCCGTCGCCGAGCGGACCCGCGAGATCGGGATCCGTAAGTCGCTGGGCGCGCGGCGGCGCGACATCATGAGCCAGTTCCTCGTCGAGAGCGCGACCCTCAGCACGGTCGGCGCCGCGTTCGGTGTCGCCCTGGGCTTCGGATTCGCCAAGCTCATCGCCGCCGTCTCGCCGTTGCCCGCCGCGGTGGAGATGTGGTCGGTGATCCTCGGCATCAGCATCGGCGCCGGTGTGGGAATCGTCGCCGGCGTGTACCCGGCCAGCCGCGCCTCGCGGCTGGACCCGATCACCGCCCTCCGGGCGGAGTAGCGCATGTCTCTCAAGGGCCAGCGGCTGCACATCCTCGGCGAGGGCGTGACGATCGCCCTCGAATCGATCCGCGCGAACAAGGTGCGCGCCGGCCTGACGATCCTGGGCATCGCCGTCGGCGTGTTCGTCGTCGTCGTTATCTCCGCCGCCGTGCACGGCATCAACGACAGCGTGGCCAAGGACCTGGAGAGCACCGGGCCGACGACGTTCTTCGTCTCGCGCTTCCCGATCAGCTTCGAGGCCTGCGACGGCACGGACGAGACGTGCAAGTTCTTCCGTAACCCGAAGCTCACGCTGGCGGACGTCGACGCGCTGCAGCGGCTGCCAAGTATCCGCACCGCCGGCGGGCGGCTCGATACGCAGCGCAACATCTCCTACAAGGACCACCGGCTGCGCAGCGTCGACGTGAACGGCTTCACGGGCAACTGGCAGCAGCTCGACGGCGGGGGTGACATCTACCCCGGGCGGAACTTCACGTCGAACGAGGCGACGACGGGCGAGCGCGTGGTCGTCATCAACGACGAGCTGGCCAAGCAGGCGTTCGGCGATTCCGATCCGCTCGACAAGATGATCGACATCGGCGACGTGCCGTTCAAGGTGCTCGGCATCTATCACTACAAGGCGAGCTTCCTCTCGGGCGGGAACAAGCCGCGCGCCATCATTCCGATCGAATCGGCCCGGAAGCACCTCAAGGCGAACTGGAACGACATCGGCATCGCCGTGATCCCGGTAACCGGCGTTTCGCGCGCCGAGGCGATCGACGACGTGATCGCGTCGATGCGCGCCCGGCATGCCCTGCGCCCGGGATCGGACAACGACTTCGCGATCATCACCCAGGACCAGCTGTTCGAGGTCTACAACAAGATCTTCGGCGCCTTCTTCCTCACGATGATCGTGCTGTCCGCCGTCGGCCTGATCGTCGGCGGGGTGGGCGTGATCGCGATCATGATGATCTCGGTGACCGAGCGGACGCGTGAGATCGGCGTGCGTAAGGCGCTCGGGGCGACGCGCGGAACGATCCTCTGGCAGTTCCTCGTCGAGGCCGTGACACTCACCGGCATCGGCGCGGTCATCGGGCTCGTGGGCGGCATCGGGGTCGCGATGCTCATCAAGGCGGTCACCCCGGTGGCGGCGAGCGTCCCCGCAATTGCCATCGTCTCGGCGCTGGGGGCGAGCTGCATCACCGGCATCCTTTTCGGGATGCTGCCGGCGGCCCGGGCAGCGAAGCTGGATCCTGTAGTGGCGCTACGGTACGAATAGCAACGGCCACTCCCAGTAGGCAGTACCGAGTACTTTGGTACTCGGACTGGCATACGGGCTTCCGGAATCCTCGTAGTTCCCTCTTTAAACGGCACACGGCCGTACTTCGTACCTGGGATCTGGTACCGAGTACGGCCGTTCGCATTTGGGGTCAGAGCCCGGGGTCAGAGCCCGGGGTCAGAGCCCGGGGTCAGAGCCCGGGGTCTGACCCCTTTCGCACGGGTCAGAGTCCGGAGGCAGAGGCCAACGCGCCAAGGGGTCAGACACCTTCGGT
>DASVNI010000120.1:0-3578 GCA_036383935.1 Gemmatimonadaceae bacterium
CTCGATCATCCGGCTCGGCGACGTCGCGCGCGTGGAGCTCGGCGCGCAGACGTACGGCTTCGACATCGAGATGAATGGCGAGCCCGCGGCAGGTATGGCGATCCAGCTCACGCCGGGTGCCAATGCGCTCGCCGTCGCCGATGCAGTGAAGAAGCGGATGGCGGAGTTGGCCGTTGGGTTTCCACCGGACATTGCCTGGTCGGTGCCCTACGACTCGACGCCCTTCATCAGCGCGTCGGTGTCCTCGGTGGTGGAGACGCTGATCGAGGCGATGATCCTCGTCTTCCTCGTGATGTTCCTCTTCCTGCAGAACTGGCGCGCCACGCTGATCCCGACGATCGTCGTCCCGATCGCACTCTGCGGCGCGTGTCTCGGCCTCTGGGCGCTCGGCTTCTCGATCAACGTGCTCACGCTGTTCGCCATGGTCATGGCGATCGGTATTCTCGTCGACGACGCCATCGTCGTGATCGAGAACGTCGAGCGCATCATGAGTGAGGAGAAGCTCTCGCCGTACGACGCGACGGTGAAGGCGATGCACCAGATCACCTCGGCCGTCGTCGGCATCACGCTCGTGCTCGTCGCCGTGTTCGTGCCGATGGCGTTCTTCCCCGGCTCGACGGGCGGCATCTACCGCCAGTTCTCCGTCACCCTGGCCGTCTCCATCGCCTTCTCGGCGCTGATGGCGTTGACGCTGACGCCGGCGCTCTGCGCCACGCTGCTCAGAGCGGAGGACGTGCATCGCGACTGGTCGGGCAATCCGCTGAAGCGCGCTGCGGGGCGGTTCTTCGACGGGTTCAACGGCTGGTTCGCGCGGACGACGCAGCGCTATCAGAACGTCGTCGGCAAGATCCTCCTTCGGCCGCTGCGCTTCCTCGCGATCTACGGCGCCCTCTTCGCCGTCACGCTCCTGCTCTTCCGGCGCCTGCCCGGCAGCTTCCTCCCCGTCGAGGATCAGGGCGCGGTGATCACCGTCATCCAGGCGCCGCCGGGCGCCACGACGGAGCGCACGAACATCGCCATCGAGCAGGTGAAGGCGTTCTACCGTAGGCAGCCGCAGGTCGCGACGAACATCCTCGTGCGCGGCTTCAGCTTCTTCGGCCAGGGTCAGGCGAACGCGATCGCCTTCGTGCGACTCAAGCCGTGGGAGGAGCGGAAGGGCGAGCAGAACAGCGCGCAGGCGCTCGTCGCGCGCGGGCTCGCCGAGCTGTCGGCGGTGAAGGAAGCGATGGTGTTCACGCTCAATCCGCCCGCCATCCAGGGGCTCGGCGTGGCGAGCGGATTCAGCTACGTGCTCGAGGACCGCAGCGGGCACACCGCCGAAGAGTTGAAGAACGCGCGCAACCAGATCCTCGCCGCGGCGAGCAAGAGCCCGATCCTCACCGGCGTACGTCCCGAAGGTCAGGAGGATTCGCCGCAGCTTCGCGTCATCGTCGATCGCATCAAGGCGCGCGCACTCGGCCTCTCCGTCGCGAGCATCAACTCCACGCTCGCGATCGCCTTCGGCAGCGCGTACGCCAACGACTTCAGTCGGCAGGGCCGTATCCTGCGCGTGCTGATCGCCGCCGACGCGCCATTCCGCATGACGCCGCAGGACGTGCTCGACCTCAGGGTGCGCAACGCTCAGGGAGAGATGGTGCCCTTCGGCGCGTTCACCACGGTGACGTGGACCGCCGGCCCGCCGCAGATCAACCGCTACAACGGCTATCCCTCGATGAACATCTCGGGCACCGCCGCGCCCGGCCGCTCCACCGGTGAGGCGATGGCCGAGATGGCGAGGATATCCCAGGCGCTCCCCGCCGGCTTCGGTTTCGAGTGGACGGGCCTCTCGTACGAGGAGAATCAGGCCTCCGGCCAGAGCGTCACGCTGATGGCGGTGTCGCTCATCGTCGTCTTCCTTCTGCTCTCCGCACTCTACGAGAGCTGGGCGGTGCCTCTCTCCGTGCTGCTCGTCGTCCCGCTCGGCGTGCTCGGCTCGGTGCTGTTCACGATGGCGCGCGGGCTCGCCGCCGACGTCTACTTCAACGTCGGACTCGTGACGATCATCGGACTCGCCGCCAAGAACGCGATCCTCATCGTGGAGTTCGCGATCGAGGAAGAGGCGACGGGTAAGACCACCCTCGATGCGACGCTCGGCGCGGTGAAGCTGCGTCTGCGTCCGATCATCATGACGTCGCTCGCGTTCATCCTCGGCATGATGCCGCTCGTCGTCGCGCGCGGTGCCGGCGCCTCGAGCCGCCAGGCGGTCGGCACGGGCGTCGCCGGCGGCATGTTCGCCGCCACGGCGTTCGGCATCTTCTTCATCCCGGTGTTCTATCTCTCGGTGCGACGCTGGGTGAGCCGCAAGCGCCCCCTCGCCCCCGAGGAGATCGCGCACCAGCACGACCACGCGCCGGGTGCAGGGCCCGATGCAGCTCATGCGTGACGCTCGTTGCGGGGTCAGACCCCAGAGGGGTCTGACCCCTTGGCGGCACGTGCGCCTGTTGTCAGGTCTCGCAGCGCTACTTCTCGCCGCGACGGCCTGCAACTTCGCGCCGCCGCACGTGCAGCCTCCGCTGCCCACGCCGGCGGTCTTCGATCCATCGCTCAACGTCGCCGACAGCCGCGAGCCGCAGGCGCCCGAGATCGGATGGCGTGAGTTCTTTCGCGATCCGCGGCTCGACGCGCTGATCGCCACGGCGCTCGACAACAATCGCGATCTCCGGGTCGCCGTCGGGCGCATCGACGTCGCGCGCGGTCAGTACCGCATCCAGGGCGCCGACCGGATCCCCACCATCAACGGCACGGCCGGCTACCAGCGCACCCACACTGGCGCGGACGCGACCGGGATCCCCAACCAGCGGGCGTTCACGCTGGACCGCGGCTTCATCAGCCTGGGTGTGACGTCGTTCGAGCTCGATTTCTGGGGCCGTGTCCGCAACCTCACCGAAGCGGCAAAGTCCGACTACCTCTCGACCGTCCAGGCGCAGCGCGCCTTCCAGCTCTCGCTCATCAGGGATGTCGCGGCCGCGTACTTCGCGCAGCTCGAGACGGCGGCGCAGATCCGCCTCGCCGACACCACCGTGAAGAGCCGGCGCGAAGTGCTCCGCATCGCGACGGTGCGCCAGCGCGCCGGACTCACTTCGGCGCTCGACGTGCGCTCGGCGGAGTCGCTGCTCGCGCAGGCCGAGGCGTCACGTGCCGCACTCGGGCTGATCCAGGTACAGGTCAACACGCAACTCCAGGTGCTCCTCGGCGCACCGGTGGCAGGCCCGCTCCCCGCGCCACTTCCACTCGCGCAGCAGACCGACTCGACCCTCCTCGGCGCGGGCCTGCCTTCGCAGCTGCTCCTCGCGCGCCCCGACATCCTCGGCGCCGAGGAGACGCTGCGCGCCGCCGAAGCGAACATCGGCGCGGCGCGCGCTGCGTTCTTCCCGACCTTCTCGCTGACGGGCGCGTGGGGCTTCGCGTCGTCCGCATTGAACGCGCTCGTTGGGCTCGACGCCCTGACGTGGAACGCCGGACCGCAAGTCACGACCCCGATCTTCAACCGCACCCGTCTGCGCGGGAACTCCGACGTCGCGAAAGCCCAGGGACGCATC
>DASVNI010000121.1:0-7166 GCA_036383935.1 Gemmatimonadaceae bacterium
GTCGTGGCCGGCGTTCGCCGGGTCGGCGAGGCGGAGATCGCCGAACTGCGCATCTCGTTCAATCCGTTGGTGGTGTGGGTCTGGGTTGGTGGCTTCCTCATGATGATCGGTGGACTCATCGTCATGTGGCCGCAGGCCGAGCGGCGCCGCGCGCCGAGTGGCTACGTGGCGACGCTGGAGCCGAAGCGCGAGCTGGCGGCGACGACCTGATGCAGCGACGCGACTTCATCACCCGCTCGCTCGCGCTGGGCGGCAGTGCGCTCTTCGGCGCGAGAGCGCTTCAGGCGCAGCAGGGAACGCCAGCCGACACGACCGGCAATCTGTTCGACATGAATCAGGGCGCGGCGCGCACGGTGACGCGGCCGCCGAAGCCGGGCGCGCGCCCGTCGATGGATTCCGATACGCGCGATGCCCTCGAGCATCAGATCCGCTGTCAGTGCGGCTGCACGCTCGACGTCTACACCTGCCGCACGACCGACTTCTCCTGTCAGGTCTCGCCGGCGATGCACCGCGACGTCATGGCGCTCGTCGAGGGCGGCTACTCGGCGCAGGAGATCCTCGACGCCTTCGTCGATACGTACGGCGAGCGGGCACTGATGGCGCCGAAGAAAGAAGGATTCAACTGGGCGGGCTATCTCGTGCCGTTCGGTGCACTGGCGGCCGGCGCGGCCGCTGTCGCCGTCGTGCTCCGTGGCATGCAGCGCGGCAAGGCTCCCGGCGAGGCGCCGGTGGACGGCGTGGTGGCCCCGCCGCTCGGCACGGCTGACGAGCTGGCGAAGCTGGACGACGCGATCCGGAACGAGGACTGATGCTCCCTCTCGTCGTCGGTACGTTGCTCGCCGTGATCGCCGTAGCGTACGTGCTCTATCCCTTGCTGTTCGAGAGCGCGTCCGCGACGCGCCGGCCGATCGGTCTCCCGCGGGTCACGCCGGTGGCCGACGAGGACGCGATCGTCGCGCTGCGCGAGATCGAGTTCGATCGCGCGACGGGGAAGCTGTCCGACGCGGACTACGCGGAGCTCAAGTCGCGCTACACGACCCGCGCGCTCACCGCGATGCGTGCGCGTGGCGCCGCCGGCGCGGACGCGTCGCCGGAGGATCTCGTCGAGGCGACCGTGCTGGCCTACCGCGCGCGGTTGAAGAGTTGCGCGCGGTGCGGACCGCGTCCGGAGCCGGACGCCGTGTACTGCTCGAACTGTGGCTCGTACCTCGACGAGAAGTGCGAGGGCTGCGGGCGCGTCGTCGAGGAAGCGGGAGCGGCGTTCTGCGCGGGGTGCGGGCGACAGCTCGCCGCCTGACGCTACTTCAGCTCGATCGGGCCCGAGCGCGCCTCGTCGGCTAGACCACTCACGCCAACCGTCGCGTACCAGTAGAGCAGTCGGACGTGCGCGGGTGATCCCGTAACCGTCAGCGGTGGCGGAACGAGCGTCTCCCGCCACTGCCGTTCACTCCTCGGCGGCAGCTCGATGGTACCGCCTCCTCCCAGAGCGCACATCCTCGACGCATCGGCGATCCACTCGCCCGCCGGTGACTCATACTCGAGCTGTGGCCCGCAGGGGGCAATTTCCGCGGCGACGTCGGACTCGTTCCTGACGACCACGTCGACCGAGAAGGTGTTCCAGTTCGGCGCGCCCCCGACAAAGCTGGAGCCGGGGATCGGATCCGACACCACGGCCACGCTCAGGCTCGCGTGCGGCGCCGTTGGTTCGCGGCAGCCCGTCGCGATCACGCCCGCGAGAAGCCAGGCGACTATGCCGCGCGCTGCCATGTGAGCTCGGTGCATGGGAAGTCGAAAGCTGGTGATCGGTGGAGGCGGCCGACGCCAAGCCGAACCCCGCGTCGGCGCCGGCAGTCACATCGCACGCAATCGTTATCGTTGCGCTAGGCTACTTCAGCCAGCGCCGGCAGCTCGATGGCATCGTCCGCGCCGGCGCCGACACCACCGCGACGCTCAGGCTCGCGCGAGGGGCGGGCGTCTCCGTTGGATCACTGCAATCGATTGCGAGAGCACTCGCGAGAAGCCATGCGGCAACGCCGCGCCCTGTGGTGCGACCTCGAATTCATGGCGTCACCACGACGAATGGATTCGAGGTCGCCTCGGAGATTTCGCCCGTCGCTTGCGTCGCGCTCGGTGCAGTTACCTGGAACCGTTGACGCAGGCGGTATCGACCTGGGCCGAGCGGGACGTAGAAGGTTCTCGTGCCAGCGAGGTCGCTGTCCGTCACCGGCGTCCATACAGTGGCATCGCCCAGCGCGCCCTGGAGGTAGAGGTTGTTCGGGTCGGTCGACTGGACCGCTGCCTGCCACTTGCCCGGCGCCACCTCGGTTTCCACGTCCGGGGCAGTGATCCAGACCTTGCTCTGGCCGGCGGACACGAGCCGCTCGGTGTAGCTGGCGAGTCGTGGTACCACGTTCTGGCTGAGGTGCACCGTATCCGGCGACACCACGATGAGAAACGTCGCCGCCGGAGCGGTCGAATCGCTGCAGCTCGCGATCGCGCCGCAGAGGAGTAGCAGACCAGTGAAGCAAAGTCGTCGCGCCATGCCGTCGGCTCCGCTGAAGTCCCCAATCGCGAACGCCATTTCCGACGTCGACACCGGCGTCCCGTAGCTCGCGGAAAGGTATCCGTACAGGGGAGCAGTGGGCAATCGCTGATGTGTCGCACTTCACCCCGCGGAAGTGCGCGCGCCCGTCCTAGCGCCCCTGTGTGCACGCTCCTATGATGGTGCACCCGCCTGCTCTCACTCGGACCGGTTGCGATGCCGCTCACGGAACGCTCCGATCTTTGGGACCGAATTCAGTCGCTGCTCGGCAACGGGTATCGCGTGGAGCGAGAGCTTCCCGGCGGTGGGATGAGCCGGTTGTTCCTCGCGACGGACCTGGCTCTCGACCGTTCGGTCGTCGTGAAGGTCTTGCCGCCCGAGCTCGCGGGTGAGGTGAACGCCGCGCGATTCCAGCGTGAGATCGCGGTCGCGGCGCACTTCCAGCATCCGCACATCATTCCGATCCTGAGCGCCGGCGCCGACGAGTCGCTGCTCTACTACACGATGCCCTTCGTGGAGGGGGAGTCGCTGCAGCAGCGGATGACTCGCGAGGGCGCGCTGCCGGCGGCGGACACCTACCGCCTCCTCGCGGAGATCGCGGACGCGCTGGCGTACGCGCACGCGCGCGGGATCATCCATCGCGACGTCAAGCCGTCCAACATCATGATCGCCGGCGAGCACGCGATGCTCGTCGATTTCGGCGTCGCCCAGGCGGTGGAGGAGGCGATCGACATCACCGGCGGCCACTTCGTCGGTACGACGCAGTACATGGCGCCCGAGCAGTTCGTCGCGTCATCGGACGTCGACGGACGCGCCGACGTCTACTCGCTCGGCGTCGTCATCTTCGAGGTGCTCACGGGACGATTTCCCGATGAGATCACCGGTGATGGCCCGACGTCGCAGCCGCGGAAGCTTCGGCCACCTCGGTCGCTCGCCGGCCTGCGTGCGGAGGTCCCACGCCAGTTGAGCGATCTGGTCGAGAAGGCCTTGGCACCCGAGCCGGAGTCACGCCTCGCCAGCGCCGCCGCGCTCCGCGACGGCCTCGAAGCCGCCCTCAGGCAGCCGAGGCGGCGATTCGATCGACGAGTGCTCGGCGCTCTCACCGTCGTCGCTGCCGCGATCGCCGCCGTTCTTTTCTGGCGCGGGGGTTCGAGGCCCGCCGTCGACGACGATCGCGTCGCCATCGCGCCGTTCGACGTCATGCAGGGCGGGAGCGCGCTCTGGCGCGAGGGGTTCGTCGACCTCCTGTCATCGAATCTCGATGGCGCGGGTCCGCTGCGGACCGTTCCCCCGTCCGTCGTGATGCGCAGCTGGGATGGCCATCCGGACGTCGAGTCGGCCGTCGCATTCGGGAAACGCACGGGAGCACGCTTCGTCGTGCTCGGCAACGTGCTCGAGGCCGGGCGCGACTCGGCGCGCGTGATGGCGTGGCTCGTGGACGTCGTGAAGGGGCGTCGTGGCGAGCCGATCGAGCTGCGTGATGTCGCCGAGCGCATGGACCGCATCGCCGACTCGCTCACACTGGCACTGCTCCGTGACATCGGCGACGTCCGACCGGTGGGCGCGGTGCGGCGCGCGTACATCGGCTCCGCCTCCGTTCCGGCGATTCGAGCCTTCCTGAGAGGTGAGCAGTACCTCCGCCGCACCGAGTGGGACTCGGCGCAAGCCGCGTACACCAGCGCGATCGCGCTCGACAGCAACTTCGCGCTCGCGCAGTCGCACCTCGGTCTCACCTACGGGTGGGCACGGTTCGGGGCCGACGCGTTGGCTCGCAAGCACTGGCTGCGTGCAGCCACGCTCAACGTCGGGCTCGGATCGCGTGACAGCATGCTGATCGTCGCGGACTCCCTGCGGAGCGTCGCCTATGCCTACGGCGGAGATCCGCAGTATCACGCGCACGTCGCGCGCCTCTTCGCTACGCTCCAACTGGCGACCAGACGTTACGAGCAGGACGCCGAAAGCTGGTATCGACTGGGCGACGCATACTTCCACTTCGGCATCGGCCCGGGACTCAGTGTCCCCGAGACGGAGATCCTCCAGATCTTCGATCGCTCGATCTCCCTCGATTCCGCCTTCGCTCCCGCGTACATCCATCCTGTGGAGCTCGGGTTCTCCATCGGCGATTCGGCGCGCGCGCTCCGCTATGCGCGCCGATACTTCGCTCTGCGCCCCAGCGACGTCAGTGCAGCGGGAACGCTGCTGGCGGCGCGGCTGACGGCCGGCGAGGGCGCCGACTTGCTCGAGGCGCGCCAGACGGTCGACACGGCATCGGCCGACTTGCTCTTTCAGGCCTACTCGGCGGCCCGGCGGGCCCGCGATCAGCGCGGTGTCGCCCTCGAGTTGTTGCGGGCCATGTCGCACACGCAACGCGCCGCCTCCCCCGAGCTTGCCAAGCCCGAGTTCGCGCGCCGCCGGCTTGCCTTCCAGCTCTCGTATCGGGGCAAGTTCGCCGAGGCGTCGGAGCTTGGGGAGACACGTCAGAGCGGCGTGCTGGGCGAGATGGCGCTCGCGAGCCTGGACGTCGAGTCGGAGGCACGACCGGTGTTCGCCGAATGGCTGCGAACGAACCCACTCGACACGCAGTTCGAGTCCCCATTCCTCGCCGCCGCCGGCGCCTGGTGGGCAGAGCGGCGTGATACGATGTCGCTGCGCGAGATGGAGCGTCGCGCCGCCATCGCGGGGCCGCGGAGCGCTGTCGACGCTCGGATCGCGGTGTACTCCGCCGCGGTGGCGAGCGCGTACCTCGCCCTCGCGCGAGGCGACACGGCCGAATCACTCCGGCGGTTCAGAGCGCTCCCTGACTCGCTGTGTGAGCTGTGCGCCGTGCCGCGACTGGTTCATGCGAGGTTGCTCGCCAGGACCGGACGCCTGCGCGACGCCGCGACGATTCTCGCCGATCGGCCGACGTTGCTCCCCTCCGCGATCGACGTGCTCTGGGCGCTCGAGCGCGCGCGGGTCGCCGAACGACTCCGCGATCCAGACATGGCGCGCCAGAACTACACTGTGGTCGTCGAAGCGTGGCGAGATGCGGACCCCGAACTTGCGCCGGTCGTCAACGAAGCGCGCGCCGCGCTGAACCGACTGGCGCGGTGATCCGCGGCTGCTAGCGCTCCACCGCTTCGAGTCTTCGATTCGCGATCCGGATCGGGATGATCGTCGCCACGATACACAGCAACGCGGCGAGTCCAAACCCGAACACCATGTCCGACATCGACGTCGGCGTGCCGTAGAGTTTCGCCGAGAGGTAGTTGTAGACGGGGCGCGCCTCCAGCACCACCACGAGGGCGATCAGCCCCACCGACGACATCATGAACATCAATCCGCCGAACGACGTCGGGATCTGCGCCGCGTTCTCCGTCTCGAACTGCGGGAACAGGGTGCCGAACCCTAAAGCCATGCCGCACAACGCGATCGTCATCATCGCAATGGTCATGACGGACACAGCGAACATGAAATCACTCACCTGGAGCAGCCAGTCGGTGACGAACACGATGCCGAGAGCGAGCGCGAGGAGCGGCATCGTCCCGACCCAGAACTTCGCCCACAGCAGCTGACGCACCGGCATTGGGCTGCTCTTCAGCAACCAGAGAGTGCGACCTTCGAGTGACACGCTCGGGAAGACGAATCGAGCTGCCACTGACGCCAGTACAAAGCCAGCAAGAACGAGATTTAAAAATGGAATCACATTCCGGAGGAAGAAGGTGACCCCCTCTCCCTTCAACGGCAGGTACTTGATGTTGAAGACGTACACGATCACGAGCACGGTCAGCAGGATGAGCTGCGACCACTGCGTCGTATCGCGGAAGAACAGCCGTAGCTCCTTCAGCACCAGCTCGCGGCGCAGGATCCCGAGCGGCGAGAAGATCGCGCGCCCGATCCGGCCCATCGTGCCGCCCCGCGCCAGCCGCTCGCCGCTCTCCTGTGCCTTGCTGAATCCAATCGGATAGAGCCGCGAATGCAGCAGCGCGCCCAGCACGAACGCGGCCGCTGCCGTCGTCCAGAGGAGATACACGGGCAGGAGATCGGGCCGCTCCTGCAGCCATGACAGGATCGCGCGCTGCACCCACTCGCTCGGCAAGAAGGGCGACGTCGGCGTGCGCAGGACGGTCACGAACTCCACCAGCGAGCGGAATCCCTCGGGCCGCGCGAGACGCTCCGGCCGCACGATCCGGAACAACAGCACGATTCCGCCTGCCGCCAGCACGGCGATCACGCTGAGAATGTCGCGCGTACGCCGCGCCGGAAACACGTTCACGAGAATGAGCGTCAACGCGCTCCCGATCACCGCCGGTACCACGAGGAAGGGAACGAATACGCCGACCACGAGCAGCGGAAAGAGCCATCCGCCGTGATACGCCGAGCCGAACGCCGCGAACATCGGCACGGCGAGCAGCACGACCATCCAGCTCGAGTTGACGCCCGTCTCCAGCAGCTTGGCCGCGTACAGCTTCAACCAGTCCACCGGCGCGCCGACCAGCAGGTCCAGGTCACGCGCCAGGAAGAAGCTCGAGAGCGCGGTGATGATGTTCGACAGGAGCAGGATCGAGAAGAATCCGATCAGGATCATCCCGAGCAGCTTGCCCGCGAGGAACGGCCCCAGATCGGGCACCCCGCGGAAATACAC
>DASVNI010000122.1:0-3716 GCA_036383935.1 Gemmatimonadaceae bacterium
AGCGCGTGGGGCACGCCGCGCCACGCGTCCACCGTGCGTGCGTACAATGCGTCGTCCTCGACGAGCGCCGTGTGCACCACATCGCGCCGCGGGATACAGATGCCGCCCGGGGCGAGCAGCCGCCGCCGCATGTCGGCCGCCGCCTCGAGATGGTGCCCGTGGAAGGGCGTGACGCCGCGCAGATCGGAGACGATGACGTCGGCGCGCTCCGGCAGCTCGATCGCGGTGGAGGACTCACGAATCACCTCGATGCGATCCGCCACGCCGTTCTCCGCGGCGAGCGCGTACGCGGCGTTCACCGACGCGTCGGGCTCGACGAGGAAGACGCGGCGCGCGCCGAGTGTGGCGGCGTAGATCCCGAGCACACCCGGGCCCGCGCCGATGTCGGCCACCACCATGTCCGGCTTCACCGACTGCCGCACCGCGGCGAGGTACGCCCCGCCGCGCACCGGATCGGCGAGCATGCGCGCGTACTCCTCCATCGTGTAGCTCATGCGGAACGCGCGACGCGCGTTTCCGCGGCGCGGGCGATCGCGTCGCACAACGGACCGAGCCCATCGCGTCCCGATTGATACGACACGGCGAGGACCGGCACCGCGCGCACGAGCGCGCCGAGCTGGATCAGCTCGTGGGCGCGCATCGGCGTGTCGAGGAGATAGTTCGCGTAGGTGAGCGTCGCGAGCGCGACGACGGCGTGCGCCGGCATCAGCATGTGCACGCGCACTCGCGCGTCGTCCTGCCGCTGGCGCAGCAGGATGATGGCGCGTACGGGGCAGGGCCCGTCGGCGAACGCAGCGCCGTCGAGGGGAAAGCGGCGTTTGTCCCACGTCGGCGTGATGCGCTCGAGCGAAGTGGCATCGCCCAGCACGAGCGGTGCGCTCGTCGGCCAGAGTCGCAGGTGATCGAACGCCGGCCAGGCGATCGGCGCGCCCTCGTCGAGCGTCAGGGCGGTGAGATCGTCCGAGACGACCGTGTATCCTCGCGTCGCGAGCGCCGCCGCCGTGGTGGACTTCCCCGCGCCGGCCGCGCCGGCGATGAGCACAGCGCCTTCCTGTATGCGCACGCAGCTGGCATGAAGCGCCAGCTGCCCCCGTGCGCGCAGCAGGAAGCCGAGCACCGGGCCGTATACATAGGCGGTGAGGTCCTCGAGCGTCTGCCCCGGCGCGATCGCGGCGCGGATGCGCGCTGGCCGCGCGCGATGGCCGACGTCGATGGCGGTACCGTCGCCGTAGCGGAAGGCGGTGTAGCCGCGCGCATCGTCCACGATCTCGACGCGCGCATCGACGTCGCCGGGCGCGCCGGTGCGATAGCGAGTGTTCGTGGAGATGGGAGCAGGAAGCCGGTCCACCAGCTCCAGCACGACATCGGGCGCCGTTGCGTCCGTGTGCGCGATCCCGGGGAGTGTGACGTCGCCTCGAACGACGAGGCCGTGGATCCGTTGCACGGTGAATCGGACGAGCGGCGTCAGCCGCTCACTGAGTCTTGTTGTTGTTCGCGATCGCGCCGTCGGAGCGCGTACCCGTTTTTCCCTTCGCCTGCGTGAGCTGCGCGAGATCGCCGTAGCGCTTCAAGACGGGGCGCACGTAGGGCCGCTTCGTGTCGAGCTCCGTACGCGGCGTCGCATCGGTCGACGATTTCCTGGGCATACGAGTCGGTCTCGCGGGAGATGGATCATGGACGACGACGGGAGTTGGCAAACGTCACCGGTTCAGGTCGCAAGAGCGACATACGTAACGGAAACTCCCGGCTCAGGCCTGACGCATGCAACGAGAGCGGTGTGAGCCGTTCCGCCCAACGCCACTCGACGTCTCCCGCCGTGCTCGGGAGCTTCCTCGTCATCGCGCTCCCCTTCGCCGCGATGTTCCGCTATCTCCCCGACGCGCGGATCAGCTGGCGCGACGTCCGGGCCGGCGCACTCGGCACCGCACTTCTGTTCGTGCTCGGCCGCACGCTGATCGGCCTCTACCTCGGCAAGGCCGATCCGGGGAGCGTGTATGGTGCAGCCGGCTCGCTCGCCCTCGTGCTCATCTGGGTCTACTACACGTCGATGATCCTGCTCCTCGGCGCCGAGTTCACCAAGCTGTGGGCGCAACGGTACGGGAAGGGGATCGTACCGGTGAAGGGTGCCGTCGCGTATGTGGAGGAGGAGCGCAAGGTCAGGGAGGGCTAGCGAACCCGCCCCGCGAACGGGCATTCTGAGGGGAAGACTCGGCCCCGCATTCCGGGAGCTAGTATGCCAGTCTCAGTACCAAGTACTGAGTACTCCCTACTGGGAGTGGCAGTTGCCCACGGTGGTGACTTCCATCCCTCGACCAAGCCAGCATGGGCAGCTACGTCCCCACCCGCCCCACCAAGTTCTGCCTCGCCTGCAATCGGATCATCGATGCCGAGGCGGTCGTGTGCACCTCGTGCGGCGTGATGCAGCCGCTGCCTCCCGAGATGGCGACGGAGAAGCGGATTCTTCCCGCCGGCCTCCTCTGCTTCTTCCTCGGCATCTTCGGCGCGCACCGGTTCTACGTCGGCAAGATCGGCACAGGGCTGCTCCAACTCTTCACGCTCGGCGGGCTAGGGATCTGGTGGCTGGTCGACCTGATCCTTCTCGTGAGCGGCGAGTTCCGGGACAAAGAAGGAAACCGGATGACCGAATGGACGTGAAGGCGGTGCGCCGATGAGTCTGCGGACCTTTCTTCAATTGCTGGCGATCTTCCTGCTCGGAGTCCTCTCGAGCGTTCTGCTTTTGGTGTTTCATCTCCCGAGCTGGCTGGAGGAAGTACTTGGCTGGATCATTGCGACGCTCACCATCGCCGCAATGTGGGCGCAGCGCGCTCGGAGCCAATCAGCGTCGACCGAGGGATCTTAGATGGTCAGAATCCCTCAAAGGGACTCCCGTCTCGGAGCCTTTTTCCAAGGAGTCCGATCCCCTTTCGTAGGCTGGGGCTTCCCAACTACGGAACGCGGATCTGGAACGGCGATCACGCGGAAAGGGCAGGATCGCTCAGTTACCGATCCGGCCCTTTCCGATAAATCCGTGTAGTTATCCGCGTTCCGTCGTTGAAGAGGCTTCAGTAAGTGCAGATCCCTCGACTCGCTCGGCTCGCTCGGGACAACGGAGCCCCGCCGCCCGTATTCCCGCTCAATACTTCATCCTCGCTGACGTGATGGCGTCCTTCGCTGCCGTGAGCTCCGGCTCGAGTCGCAGCGCTTCGCGGAACTCGGCCAGCGCATCCGTCTCGCGTCCAGCCGCGCGGTAGGCGCGTCCCACGCCATAGTGCGCCTTCGCCGAATTCGGGTGTGCGCGCAGGTTCTCCTCGAGGAGTGCAGTGCCCGTCGGGATCGCGCCGTTCTTGAGGCATTCGTAGCCCACCGACTCGATCGCTCCTTCGATGTCGACCCCCGACGTCGCCGGATCGCGCTGAAAGTCGTGATACCAGCCGAGCGCGTCCGCCGGCACGTGACGCGCGGCGAAGATCGCGTTCACGAGGCGCGACACCGGTGTGTCCTTGCGCGGTGGCGGTGAGAACACCGACGGCGCGAGTGGCACGTTCGCGTCGATCGACTGCCACACGCTCGTGTCCATCGTCTCCCCCGACTGGAGGTCGACCTCGCGCAGGGAGTAGGGGAAGAGCACGCCGTTCACGGCGCGCCAGTCGCCGAACACCGCCTGGCTCGTCACCGGCTCGGCGAACGCGTGCACCGGCGCCGTGATCCGCCGCGCG
>DASVNI010000123.1:0-2247 GCA_036383935.1 Gemmatimonadaceae bacterium
CCTCGCCATGCGGCGTGGAAGCGCCACCGATGAGGACGAGCGGCCCATGCGCATCCGGGTCACCATGCGGCTGCGTCGGCGTGGAGATCCGCGGCGGTACACCATTCCGCTCGCGCGTCATGCGTCCCCCGCGGCGCGCAGCGTCGCGTGCGCGAGTGCGACGGCCACTTGCGAGGCCGCCGGAAGCGTCGGGTCGAGCGGACCGGCATCCTGGTCGTCGCCACACCCCTCGATCACGATCCGTCCATCGACGACGCGCGCCACCGCCCGCGCGCGCCGGCTGTCGCGCGAGGTCACGTCGTCGTCGGTGGCGAACACCGCGATCCGGCACCTGGAATCGCGCGCATAGTCCTGGACCTCCCACGCCTTCGCCGGACACACGACCATGCCGTCGCGCACGACGGCGTCGCACAACACGTTCACGAGCTGCGTGGCGCGCTCCTCCTCCCGGTAGCGCGCGGGGACGTCGGTCAGTGTCGCGTCGAGGATGATCGCCATGCTCGACCGCGCGTAGGGCAGGCCGGCCTGGAGCAGATACGCCGGTGACACGTCGACCACGAGCGCTTCCGGGTCTGCCAGACGGTCGCGCAGCATTCGCTGCGCTTCGGCGCGTCCCGCTCCACCCGTGATGCCGCACAGCACGCGCACGTGCGGCGGGGGCACGTCCGGCGTGTCGGCGATCGCCTTCAGCTCGGCCACGGCGGCCTCCACCGAGGTCAGCTCGCTGTCGAACGCGCGCTGCACCGTCTCCAGCGCGAGCGCGGCGGCGCGCAGCCCGACCTGCTCGTGCACGTGCTCGAACACGAGGGTGTACTCCCCCTCGGCGTCGCCACCGCGCGTCTTTCCGAATCCGACGTCGTGTCCCATCATCGTCTGGAGCTCCAGGGCGACGTGCTCGATGATGTGTGGCGCGTAGGTCCCTCGCTGCAGGCGCAGCACGAACCCTCCACGCTCGCCGATCGAGCAGCGATGCTCGACCAACCCGGGCATCGCGCCGAGGAGCCGGTCGGTGAAGTCGGGCACGGACGCAGATGAAATGTCCTCGAACGCGCCGACGACGAGATCCATCCGTGTCACCGGCCGGAGCGACCAGAAGTTCTTGCCGCGCGTCGCGTGCAGCATCGTCATCCGGATCTCGGTCGACGCGACCGCCGCCGCTGCCGCCGTCACGAGCTCTGCACCATGCGCTCTCGCACGATCGCGAGCGTCGCCGGCACCTTGTCGGCGTGGATGACGAGCAGGTCATCCTCACCGAGGAGGTCGAGCCCGCGCCGCACCGCCTCCCCCTCCTCGTAGCGCACCTCGATCCGGGCCGGGTCCATCCCCTCGTCGACGAGCCCCTCCGTCAGCAGCTCGGCGATCTCTCCGGGCGCGCGGCCGCGGCGATCGACGTCCTCCTTGATGATCACGCGATCGAACCGCGCGCACAGCCGCCCCGCATCGCGAATGTCGTCGTCGCGCCGGTCGCCCGGCACGGTGAGCACGCAGAATCGCTTCTGCGCCGGCGTGTTCCACACGAACTCGATGAGCCCCTCGATCGCCGCCGCATTGTGCGCGTAATCCACCAGCACGCGCCCGCCGCCGCGGACGCGGATCAGGTTCATCCGGCCGGGCGTGGTCGACGGAGACGGGAAGAAGGAGAGCAGACCGGCGCGGATGTCGTCGTAGCGCATCCCCTGCACGTACGCCGACGCCATCGACGCGAGCACGTTCTGTCGCTGGAACTTCGCCGCCCCACCGTGCGTGAGCGGCACGTCGTGCTCGGCCGCGATCGGGATGCGGAGCCGCCCACGTCGGATGACGAACTGCCCCTGCTCCACCACCGCCGCGATCCCGCCGCGCGAGATGTGGTCCGCCACGAGCTCGTTCTCGCCGAACTCGCGCGTCGAGAAGAGCACGATGTCCGCGCCTGTGCGCTCGCGCATCGCGTAGACGAGCGGATCGTCGGCGTTCAGCACGGCGTGCCCTTCGCGCTTGGTCACCGCCGGGATCACGCTCTTCACGTCCGCCAGCTGTTCGATCGTGTGGATGCCGCGCAGACCCAGGTGGTCGGCCGACACGTTCAGCACGACGCCGACGTCCGCTTCGTCGAAGCCCAGGCCGGCCCGGAGAATCCCCCCGCGCGCCGTCTCGAGCACCGCGACGTCCACGGTCGGGTTGGTGAGGATGATGTTCGCCGCGAAGGGGCCGGTCATGTCCCCTTCCATCACGAGGCGGTTCTGCAGGTAGACGCCGTCCGTCGTCGTG
>DASVNI010000124.1:0-36677 GCA_036383935.1 Gemmatimonadaceae bacterium
ATGCCCTTGCTCGGGAAGTCGGGCACGACGCGCAGGCGCGCACCGATGCGATCGGCCAGCGACGGAGTGGCGGAGGGCAGGACGGTCATCAGCGATGGATGGCGAAGGGATACGGAAGCGACGGCGGCGCGCCGTCGACGACGACGTCGGACAGGGAGTCTACGGTCGCACCGGTGGGACCAACCTCCAACGCGCGCCGGAGTCGCTGGAGCGACGAGCTCTCTCCGCCGGCACGCACTTCGACCTCCCCGCCCGGCAGATTCATCACCCATCCGCTCAAGCCGAGACGCCGAGCCTCCTCACGAACGAACCATCGAAAGCCGACACCCTGGACCCGGCCGCTGACTCGTACGTGCAGCACGTTCACGACTGCTGCTCCCAGCCGTGGGTTCCGAACAGTGGGACGAATCGCACGGGGGCGACATCCGAGATTCGAACTTCGCCCCCCCGCTTCACGACGAGCTTGAGTACCTGCTCGTCTCGACCACCCACGGGAACGATCATCCGGCCGCCCTCGGCCAACTGATCGACGAGAGGCTGCGGAATGGTCGGGCCGCCCGCGCTCACGAGGATGGCGTCATATGGCGAGTACTGGCGCCATCCCACGGTGCCGTCACCGAGCAGCATGGAGACGTTCGTCGCGCCGGCCCGCGCGATGTTCTCACGCGCGATGGTGTACAGCGCGGCGATGCGCTCGATGGTGAAGACCTGCGCGACGAGATGCGAGAGCAGCACGGTCTGATAGCCGGAGCCGGTCCCGATCTCCAGCACGCGCTCCTGCCCCTTCAGCTCGAGCATCTCCAGGTAGCGCGCGTGGATCGACGGCTGGGAGATGGTCTGCCCACTGCCGATCGGCAGGGGCGCGTCCTCGTACGCACGGTGCCGCACGCCGGTGGGGACGAATGCGTGTCGCGGCGTGAGGTCGAACGCTCGAAGCACGGCGAGATCCTTGATCCCCTTCTCGCGCAGGGTCTCCACGAGCCGGCGCCGTGCGCCGCTCATCTGGCCGTCTACGGACGATCCGGCCACCAGGCCTCCGTGGATTCGAGCATGCCGAAGTTGGTGAGGTCGAGCTGGAGAGGCGTCACGGAGATGTAGCCCTCCTGAACGGCGCGGAAGTCGGAGTCGGCCTCACCCGACCACGAGATGGAGCCGCCACCGATCCAGAAGATGTCGCGGCCCCAGGGATCCTTCATCGGCTTGAGCGACCCGGAGTACACACGGCTCCCCAGCCGCGTGAGCTTGATGCCGCGAACGCCTTCCGCCGGTACCGGTGGCAGGTTGACGTTCAGCAGCGTGTTGGACGGAAGGGAGGTCAACGCGGTGATGCGCTCGAGCAGCTCCGTGAGCACGGGAACCTGCTCTCGCAGATGCGTGAGATCGGCGCGCAGGTCTCCTCCGGCGAAGGAGAAGGCGATCGACGGAATGCCGAGCGCGAGGCCTTCCATCGCGGCGGCGACGGTGCCGGAGTAGAGCACGTCCTCGCCCAGATTCTGCCCGTGGTTCACGCCACTGAGCACGAAGTCGGGGCGCTCGTCGAGCAGTGCCTCGACGGCGAGCATGACGCAATCGGTCGGCGTGCCGTCCACCTGCCAGCGGCGGTCGGCGCGCTGCACGGGACGCAGCGGATGATGCAGGGTGAGCGAGTGGCTCGTCGCGCTCTGCTCACGATCCGGCGCGACGACATACACGTCGCCGAGCGGCTGGGCCGCTTCCGCGAGGCACTCGATGCCGTGCGCGAGGATGCCGTCGTCGTTGGTGACGAGGAATCGCATCAGGTCGGCTGTTCCGGCGCGAGCAAGCGCACGAGCTCCTTCAGCTCGTGCTCGAGTGCATCGAGGGTCTGAACGGTGAGGGCAGAACGCGCCACGTTCTTCAGCTCTCCGCCCTTGCGATGCTCGTCCACTTTCTGCCGTGCGCCCTCGATGGTGTACTTCTCGGTGTACAGCAGGTGCTTCACGAGGAGGATCAGCTCGATCTCGCGGCGCTGGTAGACGCGATTGCCGGATCGATTCTTCGCCGGGTTGAGGAAGCGGAACTGACTCTCCCAGTAGCGCAGCACGTGCGGCTTGAGCTCGGTCAGCTCGCACACCTCGCCGATGCTGAAGAACTCCTGGACGGGTTCGGCGGTCATGCGTCCTGCTCCGCGCGAAGCTCTCGCGTCATCAGGTCGTTGATGGCAAGCCGCGCCGGATGACCATCGAAGAGAATGCGGTGCACGGTGGCGACGATCGGCATCTCGACTCCCTCTCGCGCGGCGAGCGCGTGAGCGCTGCGCGTCGTGGTGACTCCTTCGGCGACGGTCTCCTTTCCGGCGACGGCTTCGGCGAGGGTCGCACCGCGCCCGACGTCGACGCCCACGGTGCGATTTCGGCTGAGCGAGCCAGTGCACGTCAACACGAGATCCCCGAGGCCGGCCAGACCGGCGAAGGTCGCCGGCTTTGCGCCCAGCGCGACGCCGAGCCGTGTCATCTCGGCGAGCCCGCGCGTGATGAGCGCGGCGCGCGAGTTGTGGCCGAGCCCGAGGCCGTCCACCATCCCCGCCGCGACCGCCATGACGTTCTTGAGTGATCCGCCGAGCTCGACGCCGATGATGTCGTCATGCGTGTACACTCGAAAGTGCGAGTTACTCAGTGCTTCCTGGACCAGCACACTCGCTGCTTCGTCGTCGGAGGCCGCCACGATCGCCGTGGGCTGACGCGCGGCCACCTCCGTGGCGAAGCTCGGCCCCGACAGCGCGACGACCGGATGCTGCGGCGCTTCCTCCGTCGCGATGTCGCTCATCAGCGCGAGCGTGTCCTGCTCGATCCCCTTCGACGCGACACACACCGTTGCCGAGCGCTCGAGGTGCGGCACTGCCCGGCGCAGGATGCCGCGCAGAAGATGCGACGGCGTCGCCACGCAGACCAGACTCGCTGCTTCGACAGCACTGGCGAGATCGTTGGTGGCACGGACCGTCGGCGCGAGCGTCGCGCCGGCGAGGAAGCGCGGATTCTCGTGGCGCCGAGTGATCGATTCGGCCACGTCGGGCTCGTGTGCCCACAGCGTGACTGCGTGGCCGTTGCGTGCGAGCAGGTCGGCGAGTGCGGTGCCCCACGCACCCGCGCCGATCACGGCGGTCTGGCGAGCCACGCTCGCGTCAGGCACGGTCACGCTTTCCAAAGCGATGCTCCTCCCCGCGGCGGAGACGTCCGATGTTCGTGCGATGCGTCCAGAAGACGAAGAGCGCGACGATGATGCTCACGACGAAGATCGGCGTTCTCGGGCCGAGCGTGAAGAGCAGCAGTGCGGGAAGCACGACGGCCGAGATCAGGCTGCCCAGCGAGACGTAACCGGTGCCGAGCACGACGCCGACGAAGACGGCGAAGGTGATCGCCATCGGGATCGGAGCGAGCGCGAAGAACACACCTGCCGCGGTCGCGACCCCCTTCCCTCCCTTGCGCAGCCCGAGAAAGAGCGGCCGCACGTGTCCCGCGATGGCGGCGATGCCGCAGGCGATCGCCCACACGGCTGGATCGCGCGGACTGACGATGCGCGGCGGAAGAAAGAAGACGGGGAGTGCGCCCTTCAGCGCGTCCGCGAGGAAGACGGCGATACCGATCTTCCAGCCGAGGACTCTGAACACGTTCGTGGCGCCCAGGTTTCCCGAGCCGTGCTTGCGCAGGTCGACGCCGCGCAGCTTGCCGGCGATGGCCGCGAATGGGATCGAGCCAGACAGGTACGACAGCGCGAGCGCGACGGCGGGTGCCATGTCAGTCCCTGTCGCCGCCGCCGCTCTTCCGACGCATCAGCACGCGCAGCGGATTGCCGGTGAACTGCCACGCCTCGCGGAAGCCGTTGTGGAGGAAGCGCACGTAATGCTCCTCGACGAGCTCGGGGTGATTCCCGAACACGGCGATGGTCGGCGGCTGGACGCTCACCTGTGTCGCGTAGTTCAGCTTCACCTCGCGGCCGGCGGCCTGCGACGGCTGGCGTCGCGCGAGCAGCTCGGCGAGGCGCTCGTTGACCTGCGACGTCGAGATCCGCTTCTGCCCTTCCTCCTCGACGTGCTGGATGAGGTCGAGGATCTTCGTCACACGCTGGCCGGTGAGCGCCGACGTGAAGAGAAAGGGGACCCAGGTGAGGAAGGGTGCCTTCTCGCGCGCGGTCTTCTCGAACTTGGCGCTCGCCTTGTCGTCCTTGGCGGCGAGATCCCACTTGTTGACGACGACGATCAGTCCGCGGCCAGCCTCCCACGCGACGTTCGCGATCCGCAGGTCCTGATGGTGGAGCTGGCCCTCGGTGGCGTCGACGAGGAGCACGCAGATGTTGGCGCGCTCGATCGCGCGTCGCGTGCGGAGCGACGAGTAGAACTCGATGCCGTCGTCGATCTTCGTCTGGCGGCGGAGACCGGCCGTGTCGACGAACACGAGCTTCCGCCCGTGGTAAGTCATCGGCGTGTCGATGGCGTCGCGGGTCGTGCCGGCGACGTCGCTCACGACGAGGCGCTCCTCGCCGAGGAGGCGGTTCACGAACGAGGACTTCCCGACGTTCGGCCGGCCGACGACGGCGACGCGCAGCGCCTCCTCGTCCTCGGGCACGCTCTCCGGAAGCCGATCGACCAGCGCGTCGAGGAGGTCGCCCGAGTTCTTGCCGTTCTGCGCCGAGACGGGGAGCGGATCGCCCGCGCCGAGCTGGTAGAAGTCGTAGAAGTCGAGGCTGGAGGGATCGTCGACCTTGTTGGCGACGAGCAGCCACGGCTTGCCGGTGCCGCGCAGCATCTCGGCGACCTTGGAGTCGCTGGGATGCGGGCCGACCTTGGCGTCGACGACGAAGAGGGTGATGTCCGCCTCCTCGACCGCCGTGGCGACCTGGCGGCGGATCTCACGATCCATCGGCGCCTGCGGGTCGTCCGAGAGGCCACCGGTGTCCACGAGCCAGAAGGCGCGACCATTCCACTCGGCGCGAGAGAAATGGCGGTCGCGCGTCGTCCCTGCCTCGTCGGAGACGATCGCGTGGTCCTCGCCAATGATCCGATTGAACAGTGCGGACTTTCCGACGTTCGGTCGCCCGACGAGCGCGACGACGGGAACGCTCATGCCGCGCGCCCCGACAGGTGCGGCTCTCCCTCGAGGGAGAGCACGTCGATGAAGTCGTACGAGGGGAACACGGGCATGGGCAGCGTCTCGCGCAGCGCGATGAAGCGCTCGTCGTCGAGAAAGAGCCCGTCGTCGTTGATGGTTTCGGCGGGAATCAAAGCAAGGTCCAGGTCGTGCCGGTCAGCGAGCGCGCGCCGGATGTCGGCGCCGACCAGCAGTCCAGCTGTGGTAGTCGTGGGTCCGAAGAGCGAGTTCTCCGTGACGATCAGCTCGAAGGAGGCACCCGTCTTCTCGGTCAGCTTGTCGAGCAGCTCGGGCATGAGCACGCCCATGGAGACGCCGGTGACGACACCGATGCGCTTCCCCTCGAGGCGCGGAAGCTCGTCGATGCCCTCGCTCACGCGGGTGCGCAGCATGGCCACCGAGCCGACGCCATTCTCGATCTGCACGAAGTCACCGTAGTGCTCCGCGCCCGGGAGCTGCTTCTCGGAGAGGAGATAGAGCTCGTCGGAGCCGAACACCCATCGATCCCCACGCTCGGCGAGCGCCCGCTCCTCCCAGCGCTCGACGGCGTCGAGGATCAGGCCGGCGTTCACGGCGTCCATCGGCCGGCCGTTGTAGAGGTGCGAGAACTGGGTGACACCGACCGGCACGAGCGCGACGCTCAGCACCGCGTCGCCCAGCTCCCAGAGGTCGCGCAGCGACGCCTCGAGCACGTCCCCGTCGTTCATGCCGGGAACGACGACCATCTGGCAGTGGAACTGGATGCCGCCCTCGGCGAGCCGCTTCAGCTGCGGCATGATGTCGGGGACGCGCGGGTTGTTGAGCAGAACCTTGCGCGCCTCGTGGGGGGTGGCGTGGACCGAGACGTACAACGGCGAGAGCCGGTACTCGAGGATCCGCGCGATGTCGCGCTCCTTCACGTTGGAGAGAGTCGCGAAGTTCCCGTAGGCGAAGGAGAGGCGGTAGTCGTCGTCGCGCATGTAGAGCGGCTTCCGGAGCCCCTGCGGGAGGCCCTCGATGAAGCAGAACTCACACTTGTTGGCGCAGCGGCGCACCGTTGGAGGCTCCAGCTCGACGCCGAGCGTCTCCCCCTCCGGGCGCTCGACCTCGTAGACGATCTCCTCTCCACCGGGGAGTCGCGCCTCGATGACGAGCTCGTCCTCGGCGGTGAGAAACTCCCAGTCGAGGAAGTCCGCGAGAGGGCGACCGTTCACCGTCAGGAGCTCCGTCCCGGCGACGATACCCATCTCGTCGGCGATGCTTTCCGGTAGAACTCGACTGACGCGAACCATGAATCTCCCGCCTTTTCGAGGCCCGTCCGACGCGATGGGGGAAGAGCACGCACACGCGGCACTTCCCCCACCGACCACTACGAACGCGATCTCATGCAAGGTAAGAGCTACGGGGTCCGAAGACAAGCAGAATTCAGCACTTCGCTCGCGCCTGCTGTGCCATTTTCTCACGTCCCAACATGGTGCAGATCCCTCGACTCGCTGCGCTCGCTCGGGATGACACTTTCAACAAAAAACGAAGGGTCCGGCCGAGGCCGGACCCTTCGAGATTGCTGGTGCTCCGACGTCAGTCGGCGACGGTGTAGCGATAGGCCACCGCGTTCGCGGCCGGGATGCTGACCTTGAACGTCACACGCTTTCCGGGCGTCAGCGGTTCGGTCGTGACGCTCTCCGAGCCGAGCACCGTGCCGGCCTTGTCGAGCGCCTCGAACTTGAGGGTGACGGCCTTCGGTGCCATCGCCGGCTTGCCAGCGGCGGCAGCCTTCTTCGCGCCGGCGGCGCCACGCGAGGTGGTCGTCGCACCCGCCGCGGCGGCGGCCGCCTTGTCGCGGCGGTCGAGGACGTGACCGGCGAGCTCGAGCGACTTCTCGCCAGGCGTCATCTCGGAGAAGGTGACCTCCACCGGCAGCAGCGAGCCCTTGTTGAACCACTGCATCGTGGTGTCGTTCACCGCCGCGGTCGCTGCCGCGCCCTTGCGCGTCTTGGCGATGTCGACGTACGCGCGAGCGGCGAGCAGGTAGTTCTCCGGGTTGCCCGGATCCACCGCCACGAGGCGCTGCACGACGGGCGGCACCTTCTCGTTCTGGTTCAGGTTGAGATAGGTGACCGCGAGATTGAACAGCGCATCGCGGTTGTAGGGGTTCACCTGCAGCACGCCCTCGAACAGCTTGGCCGCGTCTTCGTTCTTGCCGGCGCGGGACGCCGTCACGGCAGCGTTGAGGAGGTCCTGGTACTCGTAGTTGGACGGGTTGGCGATCAGCTCAGCGTAGCTCTTCGTCGCCGAGGCGGTGTCACCGGCGATGAGAAGCGCGGTCTGCAGGTTCTGACGCGCGCCATAGACGGCCTGCCCCTTTCCGCCCGGAATGGCGAGCAGCTTGTTGTACGCGTCGGCGGCCTTCTTCGCGGCCTCGACCTGCTGCGCCTTGGGGGTGTTGTTGTCGCGCGCCTGGTTGAGATAGACGCTCGCGATGTTGCCGAGCACCTGCCGCTCGACGTCGCGATACGCGGTATCGCCCGCCGCCGCGGTCGCCGCCTCCTGCCACCACTTCACCGCCTGGTCGTTGTTGTTCTTCTTGCTGGCGATGTTGCCGAGGACCATGCTGCCGTAGGGCGAAGCCGAATACAGCCTGTTGGCCTGCGTGGCGAGGAACTGGGCCGAGTCGAGCTTGTCGGCGTTCAGCATGTTGATCGCGCCGTTGACGAGATCGAGGTAGGCCGGCTGGCCGCCGCGCCAGAACGCGGTGTAGTAGGCGCAACCCGGCTGCTTCGCTTCGACGATCTTGAACAGCGAGTCGATCGCGACGGGAAGGTCGATCGTCGCGTCCGGGTTGGACGTGAAGCCGACGGCGCTGCGCTTCGGCGTGAGGCCGATGCCAGGCTGATTCATCCACAGCGCGAGCGCGCTGCCGAGAACATACGCTCGGCCCGTCTCGTCACCTTTGTCGTTGTTGTCGAGCGCCTTGACGGTGGAGGTCAGGCTCTTCGCCGCCCCAGCCGGATCCGTCTTCTGCGTCTTGAGCGCGCCCTGCAGCGTGAGGCTGGCCTTGAGGGCGTTCGTGCTCGTGGGCTGAGTGGCATCGCACGCCGGGGCCGCCGCCTGCTGAGCGCCGAGCGACGCAGCGGTCGCAAGGAGCAGAGCGGCGGCCGGCAAGATTCTTACAAACACGGCCATCAGTAGTCTCCTGAGAACGGGTCGCGCCGGATGTCCGGCGTGTGTATCGGATACTCCAGGTCGCTCAGCGGCGTTCCGCCGCGAGGGCAAGCTCGTAAATATCGGTGGCGCTTCGGCTTGTCGCCAGTGCGACGCGCTGGACGTCGTCGAATTCCGGCTTGGCGCGGCGTGCTCCGTCGGAGAGCGTGACGACCTTCACACGGATTGTGTGACCGAGCACGTCCACGGTGGCTTCCTCACGCGGCAGCATCACCCGGTCGACCACACTGCGGCGCACGCCGATGGTGGTCGTCTCGCGCAGGAGCAGCGCCTCGAACTTCGGCGCGTCCTCGGGATGGCAGAGGATCTCGATGCGCGTTCCCTGGCGTCCCTTCTTCATCGTGACGGCGACGAGGGTGACGTCGAGCGCACCGGCGAGTCGCGCTCGCTCCGCCGCGCCGGCGACGTACTCGGGTGACATGTCGTCCACGTCGCACGCGACGATCGTTGCACGCTCCGTCGGTCCGGCGCGCGCGACATCCACGTCGGCGAGGACGATGCGAAGCGCATTGGCGCGGCCGACGAAGTCCTTGGTCCCTGCGCCGAAGCCGCTAGCCCTCGGAACGTACTCGGCGGGGGGCAGGCCGGTGGAAAGCACGCGGACGAGCGCGGCGCCCGTTGGTGTGACGAGCTCCCCTGCCCCCTCCGGACCGGGACTGACGCGATAGCCCTCGAGCAGCTTGAGCGTTGCAGGAGCGGGCACGGGGAGGAGTCCATGCGCGGCGCGGACGGTGCCGTCGCCGGTGCGGATCGTTCCGCACCGCACATCCTCGACGCCGAGCTCGGAGAACCCCCAGATCGCGCCGACGACATCGAGGATCGCGTCCACCGCGCCGACTTCGTGCAGGTGCACCTGGTCGGGAGGCATACCGTGGATCTCTCCCTCCGATGCGGCGATGCTCCAGAAGGCGCGATCGGCGCGCGCACGCACTTCCTCGGGCGCACCCGAGTTGGCGACGAGCTCGCGGATCTGGTCGATGTGCCGCCCGTGCGGCTGCGGCGGAATCTCGAAGTCGACCTTCCAGCAGACGATCTCGCCGCGCAGCACCTCTCGGATATCGACGCCGACCTGTGGGAGCCCCATTCGCTCCGGGAGGGCGCGCAGCCAGTCCGGGTCGAGACCGACGCCAATGAGCGCGCCGAGGGTCATGTCGCCGGAGATGCCGCTGAATGGATCGAGAATGGCCGTACGCATTCGAGCAAGATACCGTCAGAAACGGTACGACGCGCCGCTGCCCGTGTTGAACAGCACGACCTCCGCGTCATGCGGCACCCTCTCCTCGTGGACGAGGTGCTGGAGCACGGCGAGTGCGCAGCCGCCCTCGGGGGCGGCATCGACGCCGGTCGCGTACGACAGCCGCCTCGTGCTGGCTCGAATGGCGTCCTCGCCCACGGCCGCGGCGTCGCCGTTGCTCTCGCGCAGGGCGCGAAGAATGAGGCGATCTCCCAACGGGCCGGGCACGCGCAGACCGGCAGCATGCGTGTGCGGATCCGGCCATGGGGTAGCGGACTCCTCGCCCGCCTCGAAGGCGCGCACGATCGGCGCGCAACCGGCCGCTTGCGCCGAGATCATGCGCGGGAGAGCGGTGTCGCGGCGCAGCCAGCCGCCGTCGCGCATCTCGCCGAACACCTTCCACATGCCGATCAGCCCAGTACCGCCGCCGGTGGGATACACGATGTGGGTCGGCAGGCGCCATCCGAGCTGCTCGGCCAGCTCGAGACCCATCGTCTTCTTCCCCTCGATGCGATAAGGCTCGCGGAGGGTGGAGACGTCGAAGTATCCGTGCTCCGTCGCGTAGACGCGCGCGAGCTTGCCTGCGTCGCCGATGTGACCGTCGACGAGATCGAGCGCGGCACCAAAAGCACGGATCGTCGAGAGGATCGGTTCTGGTGTGGTCGCGGGGGCGAACACGCGCACGGGGAGTCCGGCGGCGGCGCCGTACGCGGCCAGCGCTGCCCCGGCGTTGCCCGCGGTGGGGACGACGAGACCGGCGACGCGCAGCGCCGCGGCGCGCGTGACGGCGGCGGTCATGCCGCGCGCCTTGAACGACGCGGTCGGGTTGAGTCCCTCGTCCTTGATCCACAACCGGGCGACGCCAACCTCGCGCGCGAGCGCCTTCGACTCGAGGAGCGGAGTGGCTCCCTCCCCGAGCGAGACAGGCTCCTCGTCATCGCCGATGGGGAGCACGGCGCGATAGCGCCAGAGATCCCAGCGCGGCACGATCGCGTCGCGCGTCGGCCAGGGTGAATCGTAGCGGACGAGCAGCGGTTGCCCGCAGCGCGGGCACACGGAGGCGAGCGCGTGGCCGTCCCCGGTGTGGTCACACGCCGAACACTGGAGGTGCCAGTCGCTCACGTTGTGCTGGTGTCGGTTGGAGTTGAGGAGATTTCGGCTGGTGTGGCGTCGTCCGCGTCGCCGCGCGCTGCGTCGTCCGATGCGTCAGGCGTCGCCTGGCCCACCGCGTCGGTGTCAGACACCGCATCACTTGTTGCGATGGAAGCGCCGGATGTTGGCGCTGTTGCGGACGGCGCGACCGCGTCCGATTGCCGCAACGCATCGAGGATGCGCTGACCGCTCTTCACGGAAAACCCAGGCAGTGCGCCGATCTGCTCCGCCGTCGCTTCACGGATCGCCTGAAGGCTGCCGAAGGTGCTGAGCAAGAGGCGCCGCTTGGATTCGCCGACGCCCGGAATGCGCAACAGCTCCGAGGTGATCGTGCGAACAGTGCGGCGCTTGCGCTGGAAGGTGATCGCAAAGCGATGCGCTTCGTCGCGCGCCTGTTGCAGCATCCGCAGCGCGGGAGAGCGGCGCGAGAGCACCAGGGGGTCGGAGCGGCCGAGGAGGAAGACTTCTTCCTCGCGCTTGGCGAGACTTGCTATGGGAAGAGAAGCGAGTCCGAGATCGTGAAGGGCCTCCGCCGCCGCGTTGAGCTGCCCCTTGCCGCCGTCGATGAGGACGAGATCCGGCAGCGGTCGCTCCTCCTCGATGCGCCGCGCAAAGTATCGACCGACCACCTCGCGCATCGAGGCGAAGTCGTCGATCCCTTCCACGCTCTTCACCTTGAACTTGCGGTACTCGGCGCGATACGGCCGGCCGTTCTGGAACCACACGCACGACGCGACGGTGTCGGTGCCCTGGGCGTGCGAGATGTCGAAGCAGACGAAGGCGCGCGGGACCTTCTGCAGGCCAAGTTGTCGCTGCAACTCGTAGACGGGATCCCCGGCGCGCTCCCCCGCCTCGGGCGCTTCGCCGGTGAGGCGCGCCTCCTCGAGGAGATGGCGTGCGTTCTGTTGCGCGAGCTCGATCAGCTCGCGTTTGGGGCCGCGCTGCGGCACGAGCAGCTTCGTGCGCTCGAGCGACTCCTCGACGACGGCGCGATCCTCGACCTCGAAGGGAAGCATCAGCTCGTGCGAACGCTCCTCCAGCAGTCGATACGGGCCGGCGAGATAGCTCTCGAGCACCTCGGCGTCGGGAACGCTGTCGACGTTCTCGACGAACTGGTGATCGCGCGCGAGCAGCTTGCCGCCACGAATGCGGAGGAGCGCGACCACGGCGTCGTCGCCGTCGCGCGCGTAGCCGATGACGTCCCGATCGCCGCCCTCGACCTCCATGACGACCGTCGGTTCCTCCATCTTCTCGAGGTGCGAGAGCACGTCGCGCAATTGCGCGGCGCGCTCGAAGTCGAGCGACTCCGCCGCGAGCGCCATCCGCTCGCGCAGCTTCCGCCCGACCTCCTCCGGCTTGCCCTCGAGAAAGTCCACTACCTCGTCGATCATCGCGGCGTACTCGGCCTGCGTCTGCGCGAGGATGCACGGCGCCTTGCATCGACCGATGTGGTAGTCGAGGCATGGCCGGTCCGGCATCTGCTTCGGCATGTCGTAGTTGCAGGAGCGCACCGTGAACAGGCGCTTCACGACGTCCAGCGAGCGTCGCATGGCGCCGACGTCGGTGTACGGGCCGAAGTAGCGCGCCCCGTCGTTCTGCAGCCGGCGCGTGACCCACACGCGCGGGAAGGGCTCCTGCACCGTGACCTTGATGTACGGATACGACTTGTCGTCGCGCAGCGCGATGTTGAATCGCGGCTTGTACTCCTTGATGAGGTTCGCTTCGAGGATGAGGGCGTGCGCCTCGCTGGGCACGACGATCGTATCGAGCGCCTCGACCTGCTCCATCAGCGCGCGGGTCTTCACGCTCTCGCGATGGTCCGACGCGACGTAGCTTCGCACACGCGAGCGCAGCCGTTTCGCCTTCCCCACGTACAGCACCTTCCCCTGGGCGTCACGCCACAGGTAGACGCCGGGCGACTCGGGGAGGTGCGGGATCTTGTCGAGGATCGTCGCGGGAACGGCCATGCAGAATAATACCCGCGAGGGACCGGACGCGTTCGCTCAGCGGCGTCTGAGTTTGCCGACCAGTGCACGCGCCTCGGGCACGCCCAGCGCGAGCGACATCGCCCCGTACACGAGCGCGAACGTCGCGATGGCGGCGAGTCCCCGCGGCAGGTGCGGCAGTGTCCGCAGCAGTTGCATGACGCCCAACCCTGCACCACCCGAGACGAGGCTGGCGGCCCAGAAGCGGGCGAGCGTCGAACGCGGAATACCGGTCTTGCCAATGCGCGCATTGATTGCGCGGCGCAGCAGGAGGAACTCGAGCCATCCCGCCATGCCGGCGGACGCGGTGAGTCCGGCCGCACCGGTCCACGGCTCGAGGCCAAGCATGCGCGGCAGCGGAAAGGCGAAGAGATAGCCAAGCACGCCCGTCAATACGACGCGAGCAAGCGCGAACCAGAAGGGGGTTCGTGTGTCGCGCAGCGCATAGAACGTGGACGAGTAGAGGCGGCCCAGACAGCTCGCGACCAGCCCGACGGCCGAGCCGGCGAGGATCGCCCACGTGCGCACGCTGTCCGTGGCGGTGAATCGCCCGCCCTGGAGAAGGACGGCGACGATGGCGCCGCCGAGCACGAGGAAGGCGACCGCCGACGGCACGACGAAGAACGCCACGCGCGGCAGTGCGGCATCGAGTCGAGCGCGCAGCCGCTCGAGAGCCGCCGCGCCGGCGCCCGTGTCGCGCGACATCTCCGGCAGCTCCGCTGCGGAGATCGACATCCCGAACAGGCTGATCGGCAGGAGATAGATCGTCTGCGCGTTGGCGAGGAGCGCCACGGCGCCGACGTCTGCGATGCTGCTCGCGAGCGCGAGGTCGATGAACCCGCTCACCTGCACCACACCGCGGCTCGCGAACACGGGCAGCGCATTCCGGATCGCCGTTCGAACGGGCGGGAACGCGTGGTCGAGCCGGAAGCGCGGCTTGTGAAGCAGACGGAACACCATCGGCAGCTGCGCGAACAGCGCGAGTGCCGCACCCACGACCGAGGCCCACGAGATGATGACGGCGAGATCCAGCTGCCCTCGACGCGGCCCGAAGACGAACAGCGCGACGATCATCGCGATGCTCCACACGACGGGCGCCGCGTAGCTGATGAAGAATTTCCGGTGGCTGTTCAGGACGCCCAGACACCAGGCGCCGAGCACGAACAAGCCGGCGCCCGGAAAGAGGATCCGCGTGAGGAGAATCGTCAGGTCGCGCTGCTCCCCCTGGAATCCCGGCGCGATGATCCTCACGACGAGCGGCGCCGCGATGATCCCGAGCGACACGAGGACCACGACCACGGCGCCGAGCAGGGCGCCGATGGCGCCGGCGATCCGATCCGCCTCTTCCACATCCTCGCGCGCGAGTGCGTTCGCGTAGACCGGAATGAAGGACGCGGAGAGCACGCCCTCGCCGAACAGGTTCTGGAGGATGTTGGTGAGACGGAACGCGCTGTTGAACGCCGCGGCCACCATGCCGGCGCCGAGGAAATGCGCGACGAGCTTCTGGCGAACGAGGCCGAGGAGACGCGACGCGAGGATGCCCGCCGCGATCAGCGCGGAGCTCCGTCCCGTGCTGACGGTCTTCGCGGTCGTGGCTGGTGCTGCGGACGACGTCGCGGTCACGCCACCGGCGCGGCGTGGGTGCGGAGGCTGGTGCCCTCGACGATCCGGCCGGCGTGGGCGCCGGCTGCGTCGCGCATCTCGGCCAGCAGCTCGACGCCGTGGCGCGCGAGCGTCGGGGTGAGGTTGAGCGCGCGCTCCTGCCGCACGGCGAAGGGGTAGAGCGCCGCGCGTGCCGTCGCGAGGTCGCGCATCTTCGCGTGCTCGCGGCGCGCGACGCCGGCGAGCAGCCGGCGCTCGAGCCGCATCATGCGGTGCTGCATGGACGCCATCGCACCGGCCACGACGGCGTCGAGCCCGAGCGCGTGCGGCTCAGGTCCGAGCGTCTCGGCGAGCCCTTCGATGTTGGCGCGCATCGCGGCGAGCCCGGCGATGGTCCGGTCATCCATCGACTCCTGCGCGAGTCGCCGCTCGGCGACGTGCAGCACGGAGAGATCTTCACGCTGGAGCCCCAACCGGCGAAGCACGGCTTCCACGTGGGGCTCCAGCAGGGTACACGACCACCGTGGCACGCCGAGCGGCGCCGGCCGGCCGATCGCCGCCGCGACAGCGCTCACCTGCGCGAAGTAGGCGATCTCGCCGGGGCCGCCCCAGTACGCGACGGTAGGCAGGATCTCCTGCTCGACGATGGGGCGCAGCAGCACGTTCGGTGTCAGCGGCACGGCGTCGCCGACCTGCTCGTCCAGCAGGAGACGCCGCTTCGTGGTACCAGCGCGGCCGAAGACGAGCGAGAGCCCCGGCATGTCCTCGACCTGAGGCTCGTAGCCGGCAGCACGCAACGCGTCGGTGCGCTGCGCCAGCGCGCGCTCGACGTCGCGGCCCAGCCGCAGCGCGTCGCGCGTGACGCCGGCCGTTGCCGTCATCACGCAGGGATGCGAGGCGTCGAGCACGGCGATGCCGAGGTGCTCGAGCTGCGCCCGCAGCAGCGCGACGTAGGCGCTCCCGACGGTCGCGCGCTCCGTGTACGCGTTCGCCACCGCCGCGAGCGGACGAGGATCGGCGGCGCTGCCGCACGCGGCGGTCAACGCGGCGAGCTCCGAGCTGACGTCGCCGAGTGGCGCGAGCGACATCGGCGTCCCGGCGGGGGGCGCGGTGCGCTGCTGCAGCCGCTCCGCGCCGCCCGTTCGCGCGATGACCGTGTAGGACGCCTCGAGGAAATCGGCGTCGTCCGTTGCCGCCCAGAACACAGCGGCGGTCGGGATGCCGGTGGCCGCTTCGAGCGCGTCGGCGAGCGCGAGGGCGCCGACCGCCTTGCTCCACGTGTACACCGGTCCGCCGAACAGGCCGGGCTGTTGTCCCGTCGTCACGACGACACCGCCAGCCGCCCGCACGCGGTCCAGTCGAGCCGCAGCGGCGCCGGTCGCCGCGATCGCGGGCGCGATGCCATCCCACATCGCCCCCCAATCGCGCGAGCCCGCTCGCTCGGCCGCGCGACGCCGCCACCCTTCGACGTCGAGCGGCGCGGCCGGATGCCAGTCAGCCGGCGCGCCCCCGCGCTGCAGGAGCAGCGACAGCGGCGAGCCGCCGATCGGCTCGGTGAGGATGCGGACGTCGGTCATTGTCCTTGCGCGACGGGAACGGTGGCCACGGCGGAGCCTGCAGGCGCCGCTGCTCCGAACAATCTCGCACATGGCACAAAGGTTCGCCCACGGGCGCGCCGGCGGCGCGAGCTCGGCGATCGGCGCGTCATTTGTGGTAGGGTTCCCCGCGGGCGATCGTGCCGGCCCGATAGAGCTGCTCCGCCAGCACCAGGCGGGCAAGCTCGTGGGGCAGCGTCCACGGCGCAAGCTGAATCGCGCGCGACGCCGCACGGCGCACCACATCGTCCAGACCGTACGCGCCGCCGATCACGAACGCCACGTCCCGCGCCGCGTCGCGTGCGCTGGTGAGCAGCGCGGCGAACTCCTGGGAGGTCAGGCGATCCCCGCGCTCGTCGCAGGCGAGCACCAGCGCACCCTCCGGCAGACGCTCGACGAGACGCTCTCCCTCGCGCCGCCGCGTCTCGGCGGCGCTCATCCCCTTCGCGCTCGCCTCGCGGACCTCGACGACCGTGAGTGGCCAGTAGCGCGTCGCGCGGCTCTCGTATTCCTGAATCGCCGCCGCCAGGTGCCGATCGCGCGGCTTGCCGACGGCGGCGACGACGAGACGCACGCGCTACGCGTAGACGCCGCGCAGCCGGTGCACCGTGGCCACTCGGCTGATCGAGGTCATGTAGGCGGCGGTGCGCATGTTGACCTTCTGCTGCATGGACAGCTTCAGCACTTCGTTGAAGCTGCGGCGCATGATGTCGGTGAGGCGCTCGTTGACGGAGTCTTCCGACCAGAAGTAGCCGCCGCGGTCCTGCACCCACTCGAAGTACGACACCGTGACACCGCCCGCGTTGGCGAGGATGTCCGGGATGACGAAGACCTCTTTCTCGTCGAGGATCGAATCGGCGCCGGCCGTCGTGGGACCGTTCGCTCCCTCGCAGACGATCTTCGCCTGGATCTTCGCCGCGTTCTTGCTCGTGATGACGTTCTCGAGCGCCGCCGGCACGAGCACATCGACATCCGCGGTGAGCAGCTCGTCGTTCGTGATCGGATCGCCGTCCGTGAAGCCCTCGAGCGTCTTGTTCTGCTTGACGTACGCGATGGCGGCGTCGACGTCGATGCCGTTCTTGTTGTAGAACGCGCCGGTGCGGTCGCCGATCGCTCTGATCTTGCACCCCTCGCGCGCGAGGAGCTGCGCGGCGACGGAGCCCACGTTGCCGAAGCCCTGCACCGCCACCGTCGTGCCGGCGACCTTCATGCCGAGGTGCTGCAGCGCTTCCTTCGTGACGATCATGCAGCCACGACCCGTCGCTTCGCGACGACCGAGCGAGCCGCCCATCTCGATCGGCTTGCCGGTAACGACGGCCGTGACGGTGTGGCGATGGTGCATGGAGTAGGTGTCCATCACCCACGCCATCACGCGCTCATTGGTGTTCACGTCCGGCGCGGGCACGTCGGAGTCGGGACCGAGCGTGTGGATGATACCGGCCGTGTAGCGACGCGTGAGCCGCTCGAGCTCTCCGATGCTCATCTTCGACGGGTCACAGATCACGCCGCCTTTCGCACCGCCGAATGGCAAATTCACCACGGCGCACTTCCAGCTCATCCACGCCGCGAGCGCCTTCACTTCCTCGAGCGTCACCTGCATGTCGAAGCGGATGCCGCCCTTGGCCGGGCCGCGCACCGTGTTGTAGAGCACGCGAAATCCGGTGAACACCTCGAGCTCGCCATTGTCCATCATCACGGGGACGGACACGATGATCTGCTTCTCGGGGTGACGGAGGACCTTGTAGAGACCGGGCTCGAGATCGAGGAGCTGAGCGGCTCGATCGAACCGGCTCATCATCGCCTCGAACGGATTCTCCTCGTTGAGGAAGGTGTCCTTGTCGGGATGGACGATTCGGCTGGACGGCGAACGGAGGTCGGTAGCCATGCGCGTTGAGTCAGCCGGCGACGCCGGCGGTTGAGGAAGAGCTCGCGCGGGCCGACATGACCGTCGCGAGCGTCGCAGCCAGTAGCTGCTCACCGCACTCGACTTCGGCCCGTTGCGAAACATACCACAGGGGGAGTGCGGCGCGAGGCCACAGCGGCGCGAGCTTCACTGCGTCCTTGAGCGTACACACCACCACGTCTGCACGCTTTGCTGCGTGCACGATGCGCGTGATGTCCGTCTCCGTGAAACCGTGATGATCCGGAAACACGAGTGTGTCGCTCTCGGCGACGCCCAGTGACCGGACCTGCGCCGCGAACGCCGCGGGAGCACCGATGGCAGCGACGATGAGTGCGCGAACGCCACGCAGGCGCTCGAGGCCGATGGCGTGCGGCTCACGTGCGTCGACCACGTCGCTCGGTGTCAGATGCACGATCGCGCAGTCGACGCCGTGATTCGCCGTGAGCCGAGCCGCGACGGTGCTGGCGGCCTCGAGCGATGCACTCTTCCGCGTGACGACCGCGACCGTTGCGCGCCGAAGTGCCGTTGGCGGCTCGCGCCACGGTCCAGCCGGCAGTAGACGCGCCGGCTCGGGCGGCTGCTCCGCCGAGACGAGCACCCAGTCGGCGACGCGCGCCAGCCGGCGATGCTGGAAGCCATCGTCGAGGATCGCGCAGTCGGCGCCAGCGGCGAGTGCCTTTCGCGCACCGGCGACGCGATCCGGATCGGCGATCACCGGAATGTCCGGATTGAGCGTGGCGTGCACGAGTGGCTCGTCGCCGCCATAGCCGCGCAGCAGGACGGCGGGCCGTGCACCTGCCGCACGGAGCCGCTCAGCGGCCCACGCGGCAAGCGGCGTCTTGCCCGTGCCTCCGACCGAGAGATTCCCGATCGATAGGACCGGCACGGCTGCGCCGTGCCGGTGAAGCAGCAGGTCGCGGTCGTACAGCGCGCCGCGAATCCGCACGATCGTCGAGTACAGCCAGCTCGGAGGCGCGAGGACGAGTCGCGCGCTGCGCGCCGCGAGGGACTCGTCGAACCAGATGCGCTCGAGGACGCTCATCGATCAGGCCGGAAGGAGGCGCTCCATCGTCTCCTCGAATTGCGGGGCTAGCTCGGCCGCCGCTCGGGGCGTGTCGGCCTGGACTGTCGCGAGCGCGCCGTAGTGAATATCCACGCGCGCGAAGGGCTTCGGAATGAGAAACCGGTCCCAGCTCTTCAACCGCCACGCTCTCGATGCACTGACGCGTATCGGGATGATCGGCACGCCGGCGCGTTGCGCTGCGATCACCGCGCCCGGTGCGAAGACGCGCGCGGGCCCGCGCGGACCATCCGGCGTGACCGCCGCGCTGCGTCCAGACTCGACGGCGCGCGCCAGGCCAATGAGTGCGCGACTCGCTCCCTTCGATGTCGAGCCGCGCACGGTCGTGAAGCCGAACCCTTCGGCGATCCTCGCGATGATCTCTCCGTCTCGATGCTCGCTGATCAGCACCGCGATCCCTTCGTCACGACGGTGCCAGAGCAAGGAAAGCATCTCGCCGTGCCAGAGCGTGTAGATGACGGGCTGGTGGGCGGCACGCACAGTCCGGTACACGGCATCATTGTGCTCGCGCACGCGCCACGTGATCGCCAGCGCGCGGATCACGGCGCCTCCGGCGCGCACGATCCAGCGGAGCTTCCGTTCGCTCACGCGCCCACGCTCACCGCGGGTGCGCGCGCGCCACTGTCCGCGAGCGCAGTGACCATGCGCGCTACGCGCTCGGCGGCTCCCGGCTCGCCGAGCGACGCACGCACGCGCTGGAGGTCCTCGACCATCGCCGCTCGGCGAGGGCTGCGCGGATCGAGCAGCTCGGCGAGCGCGTCGGCGATGCGCGAAGGCACCAGTGCGTCCTGCACGAATTCGGGCGCCACCTCGCGCCCCGCCACGACGTTCACGAGTCCGATGTACGGAATCTTCACCAGTCGGCGTGCGGCGGCGTACGTGATCGCGCTCGTGCGATAGGCGACCACGAGCGGGCACCCGGCCACCGCGGCTTCCAGCGTGGTCGTGCCGCTCTTGCACATCGCGGCATCGGCAGCGCGCAGCACGGTGAACGACGCGGAGTGCACGAGCGGAAAGGGGCAGCGCTCTGGCGGAATCGTCACGTGCGGTGCCGCGCTGACGACGACCCTGAGCGATGGGTCGCGCCGCTGCAGCTCGCGCGCCGTCTCGACGAACGGATCGAGGTGCCGCGCGATCTCCTGACCACGACTGCCCGGGAAGAGGGCGAGGAGCCGCTCGTCCGGCGCAACGCCCAGTGCGGCGCGCGCCGCAGCGCGATCAGGCAGCGCCTTCGCGCGGTCGAGCAACGGATGCCCGACGAACGTCGCGTCGATACCGTGCTCGCGCAGCAGCGCTTCCTCGAACGGCAGGATCACCGCCGCCTTCGTGATCGTGCGCGCCAGCTCGGGCAGTCGCTTCGCGCCCCAGGCCCACACCTGCGGCGTGATGTAGTACAGCACGGGGACGCCGGCGTCCTTCGCCGCCGCCGCGATCTTCATGTTGAAGCCCGGATAGTCGATGAGCACGACCGCCGCCACGGAGCCGCTGCGGATGCGCCGGCGCAGCTCCTTCGCGAGACGATAGTGCAGCGGCACGTGCTTCAGCACCTCCACGAACCCCATCACGGCGAGCTTCTCGACGTGCGCCAGCAGCGTGACGCCCGCGTCGCGCATGGCGTCGCCGCCGATCCCCGTGAGCGAGAACGGCGCGCCCATCTCGACGAGCGCACGGGCGACACCTGCGGCATGCAGATCGCCGGAGGCTTCTCCGGCGACGAACAGGATCTCACGCACGTGCAACGGCCGGCGCACGTCCCTTGAGCGCGGGCAGCGAGCGCTCGATGTCGGCGACGATCTGGAGCGCCACGGCGAGCGCCTCCCGCCCTTCCTCCCCCGTCACCGCAACCGGTGCCTCTCCACGCACCGCAGCGAGGAAGCTCTCGAACTCGAGACGGAGGGGCTCCGCCTCCTCGGCGCGCAGCGGAATCCGTTCGACGAACTGCTCGAGCTGGATCGGCGCGGCGGCGAGCGCTGCGACGTCTACATCACCGCGGAGCCGGAAGAACTCGCCCTCGCCACTCCCGAGATCGAGCGAGAGATAGCCGCTCTGCTGGAAGATTCGCAGCTTGCGCATCCGCTCGCGCGAGACGCGGCTCGCCGTGATGTTCGCCACGGCACCGGAGTCGAACGACAGGCGCGCGTTCGCGATGTCGACGAACGGCGTGAGCACCGGCACCCCCACCGCGCTCACCGACGCAGTACTCCCACCCACGAGCGTGTGCACCAGATCGATGTCGTGGATCATCAGGTCGAGCACCACCGCGACGTCGGAGCCGCGCGGATTGAACGGCGCCAGTCGGTCGCTCTCGATGAACCGCGGCGCGTCGACGTACGGCAGCGCGGCGCGGATCGCCCGGTTGAATCGCTCGACGTGTCCGGTCTGCACGATCGCGCCGTTGGCCTTCGCCAGCGCGAGCATCGCATCCGCTTCCTCGAGCGTGGTCGCGATCGGCTTCTCGATCAGGGCATGGATGCCGCGCCCCAGCACCTCGCGCGCCACCTCGAAGTGCGCGGGGGTCGGTACGACGATCGTCACCGCGTCCACGACATCCAGCAGCGACTCGAGCGTCGGGTGCGCCGTGATCCCCAGCTCACCGGCGACGTGCGCGGCGCGCGTCTGGTTGGCGTCGAAGAAGCCGGCGAACGCCGAGCCCTGCAGATCGCGGAGGATTCGTGCGTGATGGAACCCCAGACCGCCGACGCCGATGACGCCGATTCTCGTTGGCGCGCTCAGACGACGACTCCCCGGCCGCTCTCCTCGACGAAGCGCAGCAGCTCCTGTACCTCGGGGAACGGCTTCAGTTCGGCCGCCGCACGCTCCTTCGCCTGGGACACGTTCAGCTCGGAGCGGAAGAAGAGCCGGTACGCGCGCTTCAGCTCGCGCACGACCTCATCCGGGAAGTTGTTCCGCTGCAGCCCCACACTGTTGAGCCCATAGAGCTTGATCGGATTCCCGACCGCCTTGATGTACGGCGGGACGTCCTGCGAGATGCGCGAGCATCCGCCGACGAAGGAGTACTGCCCGATCTTCACGAACTGGTGCGCCGCGCTCTGTCCCGCGACGATCGCCTTGTCGCCGACCGAAACGTGTCCCGCGAGCTGCACGCTGTTCACGAGGATCACGCCGTCGCCGACGTGGCAGTCGTGCGCGAGGTGCACGTACGACATGATGAAGCAGTTCTTCCCGACCGTGGTCTTGTACGACTGCGTCGTTCCGCGGTTGATCGTCGTGTACTCGCGGATGGTCGTGCCGTCGCCGATCTCCACCGTCGTGAGCTCGCCCTTGAACTTCAGGTCCTGCGGATCACCGCCGAGCACACTCCCGATGCCGATCTTCACGCCCTCGCCGAGGATGACGTTGCGCTCGAGCGTGGCGCGTGCGGCGATGACGCATCCGTCGCCGATCCGGCAGTTCTCCCCGACGATCGCGAACGGACCGATCTCGACGTCCGCGCCGATCTCGGCGCTGGCGTCGACGAGGGCCGTCGGATGAATGCGAGACTTCATTTGTCGCGGACCATCGCGCCCATTTCGGCTTCGGCCACCACGTCGCCTTCGACCTTCGCCACACCCTGCATCTTGCACATCATGCCCCGGACCTGGAGCAGTTCCAGCTCGAATCGCAGCTGGTCGCCCGGCTTCACCGGTCGGCGCCATTTGACGTTATTCAGCGACGTGAAGTAGACCACCTTCTTCTCCGGATCGGACACGGCGCCCATCAGGAGCATCCCGCCCACCTGCGCCATCGCTTCGATGATCAGGACTCCCGGCATGATCGGATGCCCGGGGAAATGTCCCTGAAAGAACGGCTCGTTGATCGTGACGTTCTTGATGCCGACGATTCTCTTCCCCGAGTCGATCTCGATTATGCGATCGACGAGCAGGAATGGATACCGGTGCGGCAACACCTTCATGATCTCTTCGATTCCGAGCACCTGACTCTCCCGGGACAACGACGCTTGCATCGCACGCACCAGTGAGACGGTGCCGCGATGACTGGGTTTGTGCGCCACGATGCGCGCCCGCAGGCGCGCGCCGACCAGCGCGAGATCACCCACACAGTCCATCATCTTATGTCGAACGAACTCGTCCGGCGAGCGTAGCGAGTTCTCGACGACGCCGTGGTCGTCCAGCACGACGGCGTTCTGGGTCGAGGCCCCCTTGATGAGCCCTGCCGCGCGGAGCGGCTCGACCTCGCGTACGAATCCAAAGGTACGCGCCCACGCGAGCTCGCGCTCGAACGAATCGGCCGAGACGCGCCCGGCGAACTGCTGCCGGCCGATCACCGGGTGCGGGAACTCGATCGTGACGTCCAGCTCGAGATGCTCAGACGGCGTCGCCTCGTACACCGACTCGCCATCCTCGAAGCGCACCGGCGCGGTCAGTCGCGCGAACTGCACGCACCCCGGCTGCTCGCGGATGCCTGCCTCGCGAAGCGCGTCGAGAAAGGGGCGGGAGCTGCCGTCCATGATCGGCGGCTCCGGCCCGTCGAGCGAGATCACCAGATCGTCCAGCTCGAGGGCGCCCACGGCGGCGAGGACATGCTCCACGGTGTGCACCGCGTTCGGCTCCTCGCCGAGCTGCGTCCGACGCTCGGTGAGCACGGCATGTCCCGCGAGCGCGGGAATCACCGGCGCCGACGGCAGGTCGCGCCGCTCGAAGACGATGCCACGCCCGCTCCCCGCGGGTCGGAACTCCAGCGTGCATGGGACGCCGAGGTGCAGACCGGTACCCGTCACGGTCGCAGCCCGGCTGATGGTTCGCCGCATCAGCGCTTGTCGTCCCGCTCCGTGACTAACCGCTCGAGCGCCCGGATCAGCGACGGCAGCTTGAACATCGCCGCCTGTGCGCGCAGCGCTTCCTTGTGGGGGCGCGCCGGATACCCCGACCAGGTCTCGCCGGCGGGGATCGATCCGAACACTCCCGCCTGTGCGGCCAGCCGCGCTCCACGTCCGATCGTGAGATGCCCGGAGATGCCCACCTGCCCCGCGAGAATGCACCCATCCTCGACGCGCACCGAGCCCGCGATCCCGACCTGCGACATGAGCAGGCACAGTCGCCCGATGCGCACGTTGTGCGCGACCATCACCAGGTTGTCGATCTTCGTCCCAGCTCCAACCACCGTGTCGTCGATGCTCCCACGATCGATCGTCGTATTCGCGCCGATCTCGACGTCCTGCTCGATGAGACAGCGACCGACGTGCGGGATCTTCACATGCGCGCCGTCGCGGTACACATAGCCGAATCCGTCCGAGCCGAGCCGCGCCCCGGCGTGAACGCGCACGCGCGCACCGATCTCCGTCCCCGAGTACACCGTCACGGACGGGTAGAGGTGACAGTCCTCTCCGACGCTCACGCCATCGCCGATGACGACGTGGGCGTCCAGACGCGTGCGCGCACCGATCGCGACACCGTCGCCCAGGACGACACCGGGCCCGATCGAAATGGCGTCGCCAAGTGCGACGCCGCGTCCGATAGTCGCCGTGGGGTGGATGCCTGGCGTCTGCGGCGCCGCCGGATAGAGCAGCGGCAGGAGCGGCAGCATCGCCTCGTGCGGATTGTCGACGATGATGCGCGCGTTCGCGTTCCCGACGCTCGCGAGGTCGCGCGTCACCAGCAGCACACCGACGCGGCGCTCCGCCGCGAGCGGGGCGTACTTCGCGTTGGCCAGAAACGACAGATGGTGCGCGTCTGCGCGGTCGAGCGGGGCGACCGCTGTCACGGTCGCCCCGGAATCTCCGTCGAGCGTGCCGCCGACTGCCGCCGCAATAGCCTCGGCGGTGAGAGTCCGAGGGCCCTCACCGCCGATACCACGGGGTGTTGTCGTGACGTCCTGCACCCGTTACGGGTTCGACGTCGGACGGGTGACCCCCGACGGGGCCGGCGCCGTGGAGCTCGGCCGCGGCGCGGGCGCCGAAGCCGTCGTTCCCTTCAGCTTCGTCAGCACCCGGTCCGTCACGTTGAGGCTCTTGTCCACGGCGACGATCGGCGAGCCCTGATCGGCGTTGAAGATCATTGCGTAGCCGCCCTCGACGCGGACTTCCTCGATGGCTGCCTTCACCTTGTCGAGGATCGGCTGCACGAGCTCGTTCTGGCGCCCCTGCGCCTTCTGCTCGAGCTCCTGCGTGCGCCGCTGATACTCCGCCTGCTTGCTCTGGATGTCCTTCGCCTGCGCATCACGCGTAGCCGCCGTGAGCCCCGCCTGGCGCTTCTGGAAGCCGCTGATCAGCGCGTCGAGCGAGTCGCTCATCCGCTTGATCTGGTCGCGGTAGCCACCGGTCTCCTTCTCGAACTGCGCCTCGGCCTCGGCACGGCCCGGCGCCTGATCGAGCAGCAGGCTGGTCTGGACATAGGCCACCTTCGATCCCTGCGCACGCGCTGGGAGGGCCATGACGGCAAGTAAAGTCAGCGCAATCGGTGCAGCGCGAAAAAGGGCACGCATGAAAACTCCAGGTTAGAAGATCTGTCCAAGCTTGAAGTGCATTTCCCAGGCGTTCGGGCTCACGCCATTCGAATTTCGATCGAGCCCGTACCCCCAGTCGATGCCAAGAGGTCCCAACGGTGTGACGACCGATCCACCGAAGCCGACACCGCGGAAGAGTCGCGTCGGATTGAAGTCCTGCGGCCGCGCCCAGATGTTGCCGGCGTCGTAGAAGGCGTCCAGATAGATCTGCTGATTGATCCGGAGTCCCAGCTCGAGCGAGTTGCTGTAGAACGCACTGCCGAACGACTGCGGCTGCGCCGTCGACTGCGACGCCTCCGGGATGAAGCCCTGCGGCGTGATCGAGAACTCCGGGTAGCCGCGCAGCTGCTCGCCGTACTGCACGCCGCCCATCGAGAACTTCTGCGAGATGTAGAAGCCGCCCGGGTCGCCGTACACCGCACCGGCCCTCACCGAGAGCCCCAGCATCATCGTGATCGGCTCGGTGCCGAGGCCACCGCCACCGAACTGCCACAGCGTCGCGTAGTGGCGAAGGTCGGTGGTGAATCGGTTGTAGACGGCACCGCCGAACAGGCCGTTCACCTGCGTTCCGAACGTCTGGTGTCCGCCGCTCGTCGGGAATGGAAGCCCGACGCGCGTGTCGTGATCGAATGTGAGGCCCAACGCGGAGCGTGCGCACGTCACTACGTCGCAGTTGATCGTGCTCACCAACCCCTCGCCGCCGTAGTTCACCTTCTCCGCGCCGTACGACGCGAACAGGCGTGAGAACCGTGAACCCATGAGGGGGAAGCCGACCTGCAACTGTCCGCCAATGCGCGTCTGCCGGCCGACGTCGCGCACGTAGTAGCGGGTCATCGAATGATAGGCCGTGACCGTTCCAGAAATCTGCGATTCCCTGATGAACGGATCACTGTACGTCAGGCTGAAATCGTTGATGTACTGGCCGAACTGCCAATTGAGCGAGCCCTTCTTGCACATGCCGAACAGGTTCGGCTGATCGAAGCCGATGAACCCGCCGATGCCGGCGCCCTGCCCGACCGACGCGCCGAAGTTGACGTTCCCCGTGCGCTTCTCCTTGACGTGGAAGATGATGTCCACGTCGCCTTGCTCGTTCGCCGGCTTGGTATCCGGCGCCGGCAGCGGCGTCTCGAAGAAGCCGAGGTTCCCGATGCCCTGGTAGCTGCGCAGCAGCGCGTCGCGACGGAACACGTCGCCGGGCACGACGAAGATCTGGTTCCGGATGCACGACTCGGCCGTGATGTCGTTGCCGAGGATCTCCACACGGTTCACGATCGCCGGTGTCTTCTCGTCGATCTCCCACCGCAGGTTCACCGTCGGCACGGAGTCAGCGCCGACCTTCTTGCGCTCCACCACCGGGCGCACGTTGGCGTAGATGTAGCCCTCGTTGGCGTACGCCTCTCCGACGCGGCGCGTCGCGTCGTCCCATGCGGTCTGGTCGAAGTAGCCCTTCTCCTCGTTGCCGCGGCCGACGCGAATGACGCTCTTCACTGCCCCCGTGAGCGTCGTCGGCTGGTCGCCGAACGGATAGAAGCGGGCGATGTCCTCGCTCGAGAAGTGCCGAGCACCGGTCACTTCGAACGTTCCGATTTTGTAGCGCGGGCCTTCGGCGACCTTGAGGTCGATGTTCGCTTTGCCGCGCGCCGGATCGACGATGATGCTGTCCCGGAGCACCTGGGCGTCGATGAACCCCTTCGACGCGAACAGACCGGGGATCTTCTCGCTGACGTCCTGGGCAAACTTGTCGTTGTCCAGATCGCCCTTGCGCCACCAAAAGAAACCCTCGGGTTTCGTCTGCATCGCGCCCACGACGGTCTTGCCCGGAACCGTCTCGTTGCCCTGCACGCGAACCCCTGACACGGCGAGCCGGCGTCCCTCGTCGACGCGGAACAGGAGATTGACCTGGCCGTTCACCATGGTCGTCTCCGGCTTCACGCGCGCGAGGTAGTAGCCGGACGCCTGGTAGAGCGAGTCGATGCGCTTCACGGCGCGCGCGACCTGCGCCGGGTCCAGCGCCTTGCCCACCAGGAGGTCGACCTTGTCCCGAACCGAGTTCTGGGACAGCCGGTCCGTGCCGGCCACGTCCACGGCGCCCAGCAGCGGGCGCTCCTTGACGGTGATCGTCAGCGCGGCCTTGCCGTTGTTCAGCTCGCAGGTCGCCTCAACGTCCTCGTACTGCCCCGTCGCGTAGATCGCCTTGATGGCGCGCTCGAGCGTCCGATAGTTGACGGCGCCTGGTTCGAGACCGGACTCGGCGCGAATGGAGGCGTCCCCGGTGCGCTCGGCGCCGACGAAGACGATCGTGTCAGGTGTTGCGCAGCGCCCGGACACCGCGGTGTCCTGTGCGCGCGCCGTCGCCCCCCATAGTAGCAGGGCGACGGATGAGAGGAGCATACGTCGCATAGATCGGCAATATACACGGGAAGAGGCCGGACAGGTCCCTGTTGGACCCGCCCGGCCTCTTGGCGGTTGCCCGCCCTACCCCGTGTTTACGCCTTCGAGGCGCTCGAAAGTACCCGGAAATCCAGCTTCGAGCCGTCAGCGGACGCATCCACCTCGATCTCGTCGCCTCGCGAGAACTCCCCGAGGAGGATCTTCTCCGAGAGCGGATCCTCGATGTACTTCTGGATCGACCGCTTCAGCGGGCGAGCTCCGTACGCCTCGTCGTACCCGTTCCTCACCAGCAGCTCGGTCGCCGCTGGGGTGAGCTTGATCGTCAGGTCGTCCTCGGCCAACCGCTTCCGCACGTCCTTGAGCAGGATCGAGACGATCTGCGAGATGTGCTCCCGGCTCAGCGGGTGGAAGACGATGACGTCATCGAGTCGGTTCAGGAACTCCGGGTTGAAGGTCACCTTCAACTCCTCCTTCACCTTCTCCTGCATCCGCTCGAACGACTGACCGCTGTCGCCCGTCGTGAAGCCGAGTCCCTTGCCCTTCGTGATGTCGCGAGCGCCGACGTTCGACGTCATGATCACCACGGTGTTCTTGAAGTCGATCTGACGACCGTAGTTGTCGGTCAGATGGCCCTCGTCGAGCACCTGGAGCAGGATGTTGAACACGTCCGGATGCGCCTTCTCGATCTCGTCGAGCAGGATCACCGAGTACGGTTTCCGACGGATCGCCTTGGTGAGCGTCCCGGAATCCTCGTATCCCACGTAGCCCGGCGGCGCGCCGATGAGCCGCGACACGGAGAACTTCTCCATGTACTCGCTCATGTCGACGCGGATCAGCGCCGACGCATCGGCGAACAGGAACTTCGCGAGCGAACGTGCGAGCTCCGTCTTTCCGACGCCCGTGGGGCCGCTGAAGATGAACGAGCCGATCGGACGGTTGGGATCCTTGAGTCCAGCACGGCTCCGCCGGATCGACCGGCTGATCGCCTTGATGGCCTCGTCCTGCCCGATGACGTTCTGGTGCAGCTCGTCCTCCATCCGCAGCAGGCGGCTGGTCTCCGCCTCCTGCAGCCGTGTCACGGGGATCCCCGTCCACCGGCTGACGATGAACGCGATCTCCTCCTCGCCGAGGACGGGACGGTGCGACTGGCGCCGCTGCTCCCACTCCTCCTGCTTCTTGCGGATCTCGCCCTGGATCTCCCGCTCCTTGTCACGGAGCGAGGCAGCCTTCTCGAAGTTCTGGTCGCGGACGGCCGCTTCCTTGTCGCCGTTGACCTTCTCCAGCTCGGCCTTGAGTGCAGCCACCTCCGGCGGCGGCGCCTGAGCAGCGAGCCGCGCCCGGGCTCCCGCCTCGTCGATCACGTCGATCGCCTTGTCGGGGAGGAACCGGTCCGTGATGTAGCGCTCCGACTGCTTCGCCGCGATGAGCAGCGTCGAGTCGGGGATCGTCACCTTGTGATGATCCTCGTACTTCTTGCGGAGCCCCTTGAGGATCTCGACCGTCTCGTCAATCGAGGGCGGATCGACGATGACCGTCTGGAATCGCCTCTCGAGGGCGCCGTCCTTCTCGATGTACTTGCGGTACTCGTTGAGGGTCGACGCACCGACGCACTGCAGCTCGCCGCGCGCGAGCGCGGGCTTCAGCATGTTGCTCGCGTCGATCGCACCCTCGGCCGCACCGGCTCCGACGAGCGTGTGCAGCTCGTCGATGAACAGGATGATGTTCTTGTTCTGGGCGATCTCGTTCATGACCGCCTTGAGCCGCTCTTCGAACTGGCCGCGGTACTTCGTCCCCGCGATGACCGCCGCCATGTCGAGCGACAGGACGCGGTTGTCACGCAGCGACTCCGGGCACTCGCCGTTCGCGATGAGCTGGGCCAGCCCTTCGACGATCGCCGTCTTGCCCACACCGGGCTCGCCGATCAGGACCGGGTTGTTCTTCTTCCGGCGCGTGAGGACTTCCATCACGCGCTCGATCTCCTTCGCCCGCCCGATCGTCGGATCGAGCTGGCCTTCGGCGGCGAGCTGCGTCAGATCGCGGCAGAAGTGGTCGAGCGCCGGGGTCTTGGACTTCTTCTCCCCCTTGGGCGCCGCCGGCTGCGGCTGCGCGCCGGCCGATGCCTGCGCGCCACCCTGCTGCTGCGGCATCTCCGTGCCGAGGATGCGCAGCGTCTCCGCCCGCGCGGCCTCGAGGTTCACGCCCGCATCCGTCAGCACCTGCGCCGCGATCCCCTTCTCCTCCCGCAGGAGGCCAAGGAGCAGGTGCTCGGTGCCGACATACGAATGGCTCAGCTCGCGAGCTTCGCTCATCGCGAGCTCGAGCACCTTCTTCGCTCGAGAGGTATAGGGGAGGTCGGGGCCGGTAGTCTGCGCCGCTTTCCCCTTCTTGACCGTCTCCTCGATCTTCTGCTGGATCTCATCCAGCTCGACGGAGAGGTTCTGTAGCACCGTGGCGGCGACCCCCTCACCCTCTCGGATGAGGCCGAGCAGGATGTGCTCCGTACCCACGTATTCGTGGTGGAGTCGTGCGGCCTCCTCGCGCGCCATCGCCAGGACCTTCCGCACCCGCTCAGTGAAGTTGTAGCCGTTCATAGTCCCTCAGCAGAGACCCCGGGTGGACGTGCTCTCAGCCGACCGACCCTGCTTCCTCTTCCAGGGCCCTACGCACATAGCGTGCGCGAGCGAGGTTAGTCTCGCTCTCAGTCAGCGATCGTCCTTCCGCGGCCGACAAGTGCGCGGCCTGCGAGAAGATCAGGAGCTTGTTGAGGGTATATACACTTAGGCCACGGATGAGTTTCAGTCCGACGGCCAATCGCACGCCACTCAGGTAGTTCATCGCCTCGTCGAACGTGAGGCTTCGAGCGTATCTCAACGTGCCGTACGCCCGCCACAACTTGTCTTCGATAATATAACCCGCATCGCGTAGCAGCACACGACGCGCCTCTTCCTCTCGCTCGATCACGTGTCCAACGACACGAATCAGTTGATCGAGCAGATCCTCCTCGGACCGTCCGAGAGTCGTCTGGTTCGAGATCTGGAAGAAGTTCCCCACCACTTCCGATCCCTCGCCGTACAACCCGCGATACGTCAATCCCATCTGCTGCAGGCCCGCCAGCACCCGGCCGATCTCTTTCGTCAGCACGAGCCCCGGTAGGTGTATCAGTACCGAAGCACGCATCCCGGTTCCCACGTTCGTCGGGCACGCCGTGAGATAACCGAACTCCGCGTGGTACGAGAAAGGGACCCGTCCACCGAGCTCACGGTCAACCCGATCGAGCGCAGCGAACGCAGCGCGTAGCTCGAAGCCGGACTGCAACGACTGGAGGCGTACGTGATCCTCCTCGTTGATCATGACGCTCAATCCGTCGGACAGATACACGGCCGCCCCGGTCCGCAACGGATGCTGTGGCTCCAGCCCCGCCAGCTCCTTGCTCACGAGGTGGCGCTCGAACAGCAACGCCCGGTCGCCAGGCCCGAGCTCGTCGATGCGTACCAGGAAGCTATCGTTCAGCCCCGGCAGCACTTGCAACGCCTCGCGGAGCTGGACGAGCACGCGCAGCCGTTCGCCGTCCCGCGCGCGGCCGGTGAAGGCGTAGCCCTCGACGTTCCGCGCGAGGCGCACGCGCGTGGACAGGACGACGTCCGAGTGCGCGCCGGCGGCATCCAGCCACCGGACTCCGCCGTCGGGGAGAAGAGAGAGATCCAGCGTCATTCCAGCACCCGAATCCGGTCGCGCAGCTCAGCCGCGACCTCGAACTGTTCCTGCTCGATCGCGCGACGCAGACGCTCGCGCAGCTCGCCCAGCACCGACGCCCGCTCGAGCACCTCGTCCCGAGGCGGACGGTAGGGACGCCCCGTGTGGCGCGGATTGCCATGCACCCGGCGCAGCAGCTCGCGCATGCTCGGCTCGAACGTGACGTAGCAGCGGGCGCATCCCATCCGGCCGGTCGCCCGGAAATCCTTCATCGTCAGCCCGCAGAATGGGCACTTCCCCGCGTCGGCGCTCGCCGGAACGGACTGCTGCTGTACCGCCTGCAGGAACTCGCCCAGCGGATGCTTCGGCGTCGCCACCGAGGTCTCGACACCGCGCTCGGCCGCACACTGCTCGCACAGGTGCAGCTGACGCACGGCGTTGTTCTCGATCGTCGTGAGATTCACGACTGCATCGCGCTGATGGCAGTTGTCGCAGAGCATCAGGCCACGACCTCCGGCAGGTCGACCTGCGTGAGTCGACCGTCCTCAAGCTGCAGCACGCGATCGGCTCGCGCGGCGAGCGAGCGATTGTGCGTCACGATCACCATCCCCAACTCCAACTCCCGGGCCAGCTCGGAAAACAGCTCGTGCAGGCGCTCGCTGTTGTGGTGGTCCAGGTTCCCGGACGGCTCGTCAGCGAGCAACACCGCCGGATCGTTCGCGAGCGCACGAGCTACCGCGGTCCGCTGCTGCTCCCCGCCGGAAAGCGCTCCCGGCCGATGGAGCATCCGGCCACCCAGACCCACGCGCTCCAGCAGGGTCATCGCCCGCCGCTGCGCCTTCTCCTCCTCTACCCCACCAATCCGCAGGGGCATCATCACGTTCTCGAGCGCGGTGAACTCGCGCAAGAGATGATGGAACTGGAACACGAATCCCACCGTGCGGTTTCGCAGGGCGGAGACCGCGTCGTCGGCCAGCTCGCCGATCGATCGGCCGTCGATCAGCACCTGGCCCGCCGTCGGCCGGTCGAGCGCCCCCAGCAGATGCAGGAGCGTGCTCTTCCCCGCCCCGCTGGAGCCGATGATCGCGACCATCTCTCCCCGCGCCACCCGCAGGTCGATCGCGTCGAGCACCTTGATCGTTCCGCCATCTCCCCCGACGTAGGTCTTCGAGAGCGCCCGCGCCTCCAACACCGTCATTCGCGCATCGCCTCCACCGGCAGCAGGCGAGATGCCTGGAGCGCCGGATAGACCGTGGCCGCAGCCGCGATCAGGAGACTGGCCACCACGGTCACCGCGATGTCCAGCGGCTGCCGCGCGACCGGCAGATGGTCGATGAAGTACACCTCGGGATTCAGCGGAATCAGCTTGTAGGTGTCGAGCGCGATCGCTGTCGCGAGTCCAAGCAGCAGTCCGAGTGCCGTGCCGACCACGCCGATCATGATTCCCTGCGCCAGGAAGATCCAGCGGATCGCCGACGCCGTCATCCCCATCGCTCGAAGGATGCCGATCTCTCTCGTCTTGTCCGCGACGACCATCGTCAACGTGCCGACGATGTTGAACGCGGCCACGAGGATGACCAGCATCAGGATGAGCGTCATGCCGAGCTTCTCCAGCCGGAGCGCCTGGAACAGCGAGTTGTTCTGTGCTTGCCAATCCTCGGTGCGGAACGGATAGCCGAGCTTCCGCGCCAGCGCGGCGCCGACCTCGCTGGCCGCCCATCGATCCTTCGTCGCGACCTCGAGGCCGGTCACATCGTGCTGCAGCCCCGCGAGCTCCTGCGCCACGTCGAGCGAGACGAACAGATACTGGTTGTCGTACTCGTACATCCCGGTGTTGAAGACCCCGGTGACCTCGAGCTTCATCTCGCGCGGGACGTAGCTGCCGGTCACCGCGCTCACCTCGCCGATCGTCGTGAGCGTGACGGAATCGACGCCTGGATACACGTTCAGCTTGTTCGCCAGCCGCTCGCCCAGCACCGCCCCGCGCCGCTTGCCGTCCTGTGTCCGGAAGGTGAAGTCTCCACCCGTCGCGAACGAGCGGATCGTCGTCACCGGCTTCCCGACACCCTGCGGCTCGATCCCCATGATGATCGCGCCGTCGCTGTACTTGTGGCCGCCGCTCACGATCGCCTTGGTCATGACGAACGGAGAGGCCGCCACGACACCGGGCTGGGCGCGCACCTTCTCGAGCACCGGCTCCCAGCCCTTCATGACCATGTCGGACCCCATCGTCATGACGCGGATGTCGGGACTGCCGATGAGGATCTTCTCGCGGAGATCGTCCTGCAGTCCGGTCATCACGCCCATGATGACGATGAGCGCACTGACGCCGACCACGACGCCGCCGATCGCGATCACGCTGATCAGCGACAGCAGCTTCGACCCGCGGCGGCTGCGCAGGTAGCGCCAGGCAATGCCCAACTCCAGTCGGCTCATTCGGGGCGCATCGTCGGGAAGAGGATCACATCGCGGATGTTCGGCGTGTCGGTGAGGTACATGAACAACCGGTCGAGACCGATGCCGACACCACCCATGGGAGGCATGCCGTACTCCATCGCGCGCAGATAATCCTCGTCTACCCCGCTCGCCTCCAAATCGCCCGCGTCGCGCAGGCGCGCCTGCGCCTCGAACCGCTGGCGCTGGTCGATCGGGTCATTCAGCTCGCTGAACGCGTTCGCCAGCTCCTTCCCTCGCGCGAAGAGCTCGAACCGCTCGGTGAGCGCCGGATTGCCACGCTTCGGCTTCGCCAGTGGCGAGAGCTCCACCGGGTAGTCGACGACGAAGGTCGGCGTATCGATCGTGCTCTCCACGAGGGCCTGAAAGAGCTCGTCGAGCAGCTTCGGACGACTCAGCGTCTCCACGTGCTGCACGTTGCGCTTCTGCGCTTCGCGACGGAGCGCTTCGTCGGACAACGCCATCGCGTCGCGGCCGAGCGCTGCGTTGAGCGCGCCCACCCACTCGATGCGAGGGAACGGCGGCGTCAGCTCGGGGACGGTGCTCGTGAGTCCGGGAACCGCGCGCACCGCCGCGGCGACGTGCACGACCAGCGCCTCGACCACGCTCATCATCTCCTGGTAGTCCGCGTAGCCCTGATAGAACTCGAGCATCGTGAACTCGGGATTGTGCGTGCGGTCGATGCCTTCATTCCGGAAGTCGTGTCCGATCTCATAGACACGGTCGAAACCGCCCACCACGAGGCGCTTGAGATAGAGCTCGTCCGCGATACGCAGATAGAGCTGCATGTCGAGCGCGTTGTGCAGCGTCGTGAACGGCCGCGCCGCGGCGCCGCCGTACAACGGCTGCAGGATCGGCGTCTCGACCTCGAGGAACCCACGCCCGTCCAGAAAGGAGCGAATCGCGCTGATGAGGCGCGAGCGGGCGATGAACAGGGAGCGCACCTCCGGATGCACCGCGAGGTCCGCGTAGCGCTGGCGGTAGCGCTGCTCCGGATCGGCGAAGCCCGAGTGACGCACGGTCTGTCCGTCGACGACCTCCTCCTTGCCGTACGGCAGCGGCCGCAGCGACTTCGCCAGCATGTCGATCGACGCCACGCGCACGGTGACCTCGCCCGTCCGCGTCCGCATCAGCGGGCCCGAGACGCCCACGACGTCGCCGATGTCATAGAGATCGAGCTGTCCCCACCGCTCGTCGCCCAACTCGTCCTTACGGAAGTAGAGTTGAATGCGCCCACTCGCATCGGCGAGATGTGCGAACGCGGTCTTCCCGTGTCCGCGCCACGCGACGAGTCGGCCCGCGACGCGCACCGTCTCGCCGGTCTCCTCGCCTGCGGGAAGTGCCGCGACTGCCGCGGCCGTCTCGTGCGTCTTGTCGAATCCGTACGCGAACGGGGGGACGCCCGCGGCGACGAGCGCGTCGAGCTTCTCGCGGCGCGCACGCTGCACGAAGTTCAGCTCTTCGCTCACGCCGCGCTCCCCGTGCGCTCTCCGCCGAGATCCTTCAAGTACGCCTCGATGAACGGATCGATGTCACCATCCATCACTTTCTGCACGTCCGGGATCTTGAGCTCCGTGCGGTGGTCGTTGACCATGGTGTAGGGCTGGAAGACGTAGCTGCGGATCTGGCTACCGAAGCTGACGTCCGACTTGTTGGCGTCCATCTCCGCCTTCTTCGCGAGCTGCTTGTTCAGCTCGATCTGATACAGCCGGTTCTTGAGCATCTGAAGCGCGGTCGCCTTGTTCTTGTGCTGCGACCGTTGCTGCTGCGACGCGGTGATCACGCCCGTCGGGATGTGCGTGATGCGCACCGCGGAGCTGGTCTTGTTGACGTGCTGGCCGCCCGCCCCCGACGCACGGAAGACATCGATCTTCAGATCCTCGTCGCGGATCTCGATGTTGATGTCGGTATCCACCACGGGATAGATGAACACCGAGGCGAAGCTGGTGTGCCGTCGCGCCTGCGCGTCGAAGGGAGAGATGCGGACGAGTCGATGCACGCCACTCTCCGCCTTGAGATATCCGTAGGCGTACATGCCCTTGATCTCGAGCACCGCGCCCTTGATCCCGGCCTCCTCGCCCTCGCTCAGATCCACGATCTCGACGGTGTAGCCCTTCCGCTCGGCCCATCGCGTGTACATGCGCATGAGCATCGAGGCCCAGTCCTGCGCCTCGGTCCCACCCGCACCCGCGCTGATCTCGAGCTGCGCGTCGCGATAGTCGTCCGGATGCGAGAGCAGCGAGCGGAGACGGAACTCCTCGAGCTCCTCGCCCAGCTTACCGACTTCGCGCGCGACCTCGGCTTCCATCTCTGCGTCCGGCTCGACGTCGAGCATCTCGGACAGCTCGCGCGTGCTCTGGATGCGTGCGCTCATCCCCTCGAAGGGATCGACCCAGTTCTTGAGCGCCTTCACCTGCTGCACGACCTGCTGCGCCGACTCCTGGTTGTTCCAGAAGTCCGGGCTGCCCATCCGTGCCTCGAGCGCGGTCAGTTCCTGACGCTTGTGATCGAGGTCAAAGGTACCTCCTCAGCTCGGCGAGCTGATCGTCGTACGAGGACAGCTGCCTGGCTCGCTCGCTTTCCGCCATGTTCGTCTCCCTGGTATGACACGAGCCGTCCGGCGCAGGTGGCGGACGGCTCGCACGTGTCGTTCCCGACCGTGGAAAGATAGCGGAGCGCGTTCGCTCCTAGAAGAGCTTCTTCCCTGCGGCAAGTACGTCGTTCAGGGCATCCTGGAAGTGCGTCGTGCTCTCGGCGAACTCGCGACCCACCTGCTCCACGTACTCCTCGTAGCTCTTCTTGATCTCCTCGCGGAAGAGCTG
>DASVNI010000125.1:0-6262 GCA_036383935.1 Gemmatimonadaceae bacterium
CCCCGGCTCTGACCCCGGGCTCTGACCCGAGCTAGCGCAGGATCGCGTTCACTCCCGAAGCGGCGAGGAACGCGGAGAGTTTCTCGGCCGGTACGGCGTACACGATCCGCCCGTTCGACTCCGCCTCACCACCGTAGATCACGCCGACGACGTTCCCATGCACGTCGAACACGGGACTCCCGCTCGAGCCCTTGCCCGCGTACGAGTCGATCTGCAGCACGTCGGCGATGCGCTTGCTCACCGTGCCGGCCGTCGTCGTCGTGCGCGCGCGGACGTCGAGGCCGGTGCCCTCCATCGGCGTGTCCACCGCGTGCGGATAGCCGATCGAGGCCACCGGTGAGCCGACGCGCGTGTCGCGTCCCGCGCGGCTCACCCCGGCCACCACGGGAACTGCCGCCGCGCCCTCGACCTGTATCAAACTGAGATCGGAATCATCGCTCTCGCGTATGAGCCTTGCTTCTTTCCACTCCGTCGTGTTGGCGAACAGCACGCTGATGCGTGTCGGCGGCTTCCCGTCCTTCGCGCGCAGGATGTGGCGGTTCGTCACGAGCAGCCCGTTCGGCGCCACGGCGAACGCCGTGCCCGCGACATAGACGCCCTCCAGATCGCTCACGACCATCGCGACGGCGGGGTCGTTCAGGTCGTGCACGCGCGGGAAGTCCATCTGCGTGAGCGCCTGGCGCAGGCGCGTCTCCAGCGCGACGCGCTCCGAGAGGAGCGCAACAGCCTCCGGCGACGCGCCCTTGCCGTTCGACATCATCCGTCGCCCGGTCGCCATCTCCCCCGCGAGCGTCGAGTCGCGCTGCGCGAGGAGCCGCGCGAACTGCGAGTCGCGCGCCTGCATCGACGCGATCGTCTGCATGAGCGGCACCGACACGCTCTCGCTCCGGGCGATCAGCGACAGCAGCTCGTGCTCGCGCGCCGACGTGCGCCGGTGCCACATCGCGAACGCGACGCCGCCGATCACGACGACTGCGCCGAAGGCCATGGCGAAGAGCCGCTTGAGCGACGCCGTCTCGGCTTCGACCGCCTGGGCGATTCGGACATGCGTGTCGCGCGGGATCGCCGCGGTGGAGGCCGGCGTCAGCGCGCGCGGCGCGTCGGCACCGCGCACCTCCACCCTCGGGCCCTTGGGTCCGAACGAGATCACGTCACCGGTGAAGACGCGCCGATGCTCGGCGACGCGATCGCCGTTGACGAAGGTGCCGTTCGTGCTGCGGAGGTCGTAGACGCTCCAGCCGAGATCCGACGAGCGCAGCTCGGCGTGACGCGCGGAGACGTCGAGCTCGACGTCCGGGTCGAAGTGGAGATCGCTGCTCGGATGCCGTCCGATCGTCACGACGGGCTTCTCGAACCGCGTCCACGCACCGGCGCTCCCTCCAGAGCCGGTGAGGATGCGGAGCTCGATCGTCACGGCAACCGCTGCTCGATGGGCGAGGAGGATTGGTGAACCGGCGTCTGCGCCGGCGCGGGCGATGCCGGTGCAGCGGCCGGAGCGGCCTGATCCTTTTTCTGATCCACGATCTTCTCCGCACTGCGATACACCCAGTACGTCGCGATGCCGAGGAACAGGACGAGGAGCAGCATGGCGATCAGCATCCCGCGGCTGCGCCGGCTCGCCAGGTTGTCCGGCGGGAGCGACGACGCGAGGACGATCGGATCGGAAGGCTTCGGGATCTCGAGGGTCGGCCGGCGCTGCTGCGGGAGGGAGCCGGTCGTCAACGTGCCCTTGCTGATCCGGAACTCGATCGCCGGCGTCGGGCCGGAATCGGTCTGCAGCGGATAGACGCGGTGGCCCACGGGGTCGGTCGCGCCCGGCGCGATCAATCCGTCGCCGTCGAAGCGCGCCGCGATGACGGTGATGTTGTCCGGCCCGCCGGCGTCGTTCGCGCGGTCGATCAGCCGCTTGCACGCGGCCATGAGATCCGGCTCTTCGGTGATGGTGCGGGCGATGTCCTCCGTCTTCACCTGCCCGCTCAACCCGTCGCTGCACAGCACGAGCACGTCGCCGCGGCGGAGCTGCTGGCTGGTGAGATCGACCTTGATCTGCGGCTCGGGGCCGAGCGCCTGGAGGATGATGTTGCGCCGCTCGCTCTGCTCGGCTTCCTCGACCGTCAGCTCTCCCGCCTCGATCAGCCGCTGCATCAGCGACTGGTCCTTCGTGATCTGTTGCGCCACGCCGCTGCGCACGAGGTACGCGCGGCTGTCCCCCACCTGCGCGAGGTAGACCGAGTCGCCGAGCACGCCGGCCACCGTCGCGGTGGTGCCCATGCCGCGGAACTCGGGGTGCTCGACGGCGAACATGTGGATCTCGGCGTTGGCCGCCGACGTCGCACGCTTGATCGCCATGGCGAACCCTTCCTCGCTGGGCGCGTCGCCGGCCGTGAGCGTGTTGGACACTTCGCGCAGCACCGCCTCGATCGCCATCGCGCTGGCGATCTCGCCCGCCGCGGCGCCGCCCATCCCGTCGGCGACCATGAAGAGGGAGCCGCGATCGCCGACGACGTGCGAGCGCACCTCGGGCTGGAGGGTGGCGTTGCCGCGCGTCAGGTCGGCGACGACGAACGCGTCCTCGTTGTGCTCCCGCATCTTGCCGACGTCCGTGCGGCCGAACACGTGCACGACGACTTCGTCGGACGTGGATGGGATAGGGTGTTCGCCCGAAAACACAGGGGTGCCTGAGCTCACGCGTTCACCGAGGACAGCTCTCGAGAAGTCTGGTCACTTCAGTTTCGTACTCCGTTCCCCTGGATTGTTGCTGCACAGCCTGCAGGATCTCGCACGCGCGTGCGTCCTCGTTCTTCATCGCGTACGACCGCACCTGCACGAGCTTGAGCGCCACCACCTGCGCGCCACGCGCCTGTGGCAGAAGATTCGTCGCCTCGCGCCGCGCCGAGAGGGTCGTCTCGTCGTCGCGCGACTGTTCCCGCAACAACGGGATCCGCGCCGCCAGGTCCGTCACCGTCTCCGGGGACGATCCTGTCGTCGCTGGCGTCTCGCCGCCGCTCCTTGAACGTGCCGAACTGGACGGCGTAGCGCGAGGGTCGGCGTCGATTCGGCTACCGGCTGCGGGCTCGGCGGCTCGGGCCACGGGCGTCACCGGCGGTGGGGCCGAAGCGCCATTCGATGTGGTCGGGGTCGCCGCGCTCGGTACTACCGGCGCCTGATCAGCCGGCGCCGCCCCGTTCGATTCACCCTCGGTGCCCGACTTGTGATTGAACGCGAACAGCGCACCGACGATGAGCAGCACGACGACGATCGCGCCCGCACTCGCCATGACCGGCCAGCGCTGCCGCACGAGCGCGACCGGAGGCGCGGCCGGCTCGCGAGGCGCCGGCGCCTCCGAGACGCGCGTCGGCGGCAGCACCGGCTCGGCGTCCGCGGGCGTCGCCGGCGATGACGTCGGCTGTTCGCGCACGGCGTGGCTCAACGCTCGACCGAACTCGCTCGCCGACGGATAGCGAAGCGCGGCGTCGCGCTGCAGCGCGCGGTCCATCACCGCCTGCACGGCGGGAGACCAGGGAATCTCGGGGCGCATCTCGGCCAGACGACGCGGCGGCTCGGTGAGTCGCATGATCACCGACTCCTGCGCCGTCTTGCTGAGGAAGGGGAGTCGCCCGGTGAAGATGTTGAACGCGACGAGCGCGAGCGAATAGATGTCGCTGCGCCCGTCGAGCGGATCGCCGGCGATCTGCTCGGGGCTCATGTACTCGGGGGTGCCGACGATGAGTCCTGTCCGCGTCACCTTCTGCGCCTCGACGTTCATCGCCTTCGCGATGCCGAAGTCCACCACCTTCACCAGATCGCATCCGTCACGCGTCTTGGCGATCATGATGTTGTCCGGCTTGAGATCGCGGTGGACGATCCCCATGTCGTGGGCGACGGCGAGCGCTTCGGCGGTCTGCCGCACGATCTCGGCGGCGCGCTCGGGGGGGAGCGCGCCGTCGCGGTGCAGGATGTCGGTGAGCGGCTCGCCCTCGACGAACTCCATCGCGAGGTAGATCAGCCCTTCCGACGTCTCACCGAAGTCGTAGACCTGCGCGACGTTCTGGTGCGAGATGCGGCTCGCGTTGGCCGCTTCGCGGTTGAACCGGCTGATCGCGTCGGGGTCCTGCGCCAACCTCCGGTTCATCACCTTCACGGCGCTCATGCGCCCCATCTTCACCTGCTCGGCCAGGTAGACGCGGCCCATGCCGCCCTCGCCGAGCTTCCTGATCACGTGATAGCGGTCGGCGATGACCGATCCGACGAGCTCCGAGCCGCCGTCCAGCGCACGGAGTGCCGTGCCGTCGCGCGGACAGAACCGCTCGTCGGAGGGGAACTCGGTGCCGCAGGTTGGGCAGATCTTCAACGAGGGAGCACTCACGCTACAAGCTCTCGACGCGCAGGACCTGATCGCCGACGAGGACGCGTTGGCCCGGCGCGAGCTGTCGGTCGCCGTGCACGGCGAGCGCGACACCATTCCGGCTGCCCGCGTCGTGGACGAAGAACTCCGCGTCCTGGCTGCGGATCTCCGCGTGGCGGCCGCTCATCGTCGGATCGTACGGGAAGATCCAGTCGCCGGATTCGCGGCCGAGCAGCACGGTGCGCGCGGGCGACAGATGGAAGGTGTCGCGCACGCTTCCATCGGCGCGGAGCTGCTCCATCACGGCGACGTCGGCCGACGGCACCATCGATCCCATCCGTCGCGTGGCGTCGGCTTCGGGCGGATGCGGCCCGGGATAGCCGAGCCGGCGGAAGCGGAGCATCTGCGAGCCGACGAGCACGACGTCGCCATCGGAGAGGCGCGTCGGGTGATCGATGTAGCACCAGGTGCCGTTCCGCAAGCCGAGGTCGCGCACCCACAGCTCGCCGTCGCGCACCTCGAACCGCGCATGCAGCGGCGAGAGGTAGATGTCGTCGAACTTCACGTCGGCGTCGCCGCGCCCGACGACGGCCTCGCCGTGCTCGATCATGAAGCTCGTCGCGGGCACGCCGTCCTCGTTCAGGACGGCAAGCCGCGGGCGCGAGATGCGAACGTGGCGCCGGGCGGCCTCCGCGGCAGACGCGTCGCGCAGCACGCTCTCGCCGACACGGCTCCCGCAGCGGGCGCAGAAGAGGTCGACGCCGACCTTGTAGGCTGCCCCGCACGATTCGCAGCCCGCCGTCTCCCCCGATTCATCGATGCGCGAGCCGCAGTGGCCGCAGTAGGGGAGGGTGGGATCCACCGACCTGCCGCAGCGCGGACAGACGCCGGTGAGGCTCGTCAGCGCCTGCTCGATCGGACTGACCCGTCCTGTTGCTCCCGCAGCGCCCGTCGAGCCCGTCGCCTTGGCCATCGCACTCGTGACCGGCTTGCTGGCGGGGAGCTGACCAGTGCGCGCCGCCGAGACCGTCAACGGCTTGCCGCAGTCGATGCAGAAGCGGGAGTTCGGATCGTTCTCCCGGCCGCAGAAGGTGCAGGGGCGGAGGGAGGTCACGAGAGGGGGAGGCAGGGCATGCGAGTGCGAATATAGGGTGGGCGCGTGGGGAGGGGCAAACGCAAACGCTGTTATCGGTTAACGGTTTACGGTTTACGGCCGGCCTTGGGAAATTCCTGCCTCCCGAGGCCGGCCGCTAACCGATAACCGAGAACTGACAACCGTTTCACGGCGTGCTTCGCGCACCCCTTACCTTCCTGCCATGCGCGCCAGACTACTTCCCGCAGTAGCTCTTCTCGCCGCGTGCGCCCGCACGCCGGCGCCCGTCGTCACTGCGCCGGAGCCTGCACCAGCGCCGAAGCCGGTCGCGGCGCACGCGCCGGCGTTGCCCGCCATGCCCGTGGTCGACGGGCCGATCGCGATCCGCGTCGTCTATCCGCAGGCGGGACAGACGGTCACATCGCGCGACTCGAACTTCATTTTCGGGTCGCTAGGGAGCGGGAAGGCGTCGCTTCGGATAAATGGCTTCCCGGCGCGCGTCTACCCCAATGGGGCGTTCATCGCCTTCATCCCGAACCCGCCGGGCCCGACGCCGAGGTATGAGCTGGTCGCGGAGCGCGGCGGTGAGAGCGTGCGTGCCACGCACAGCATCGCCTACCCGGCGGCACGTCCGCCGGCGCCCGCGCCGACGCCGTCCGCGCCCCCGAAGCCGGAGGCGCGCGCCACCACGCACGCCGATTCGCTCGCCGCGCTGGCGACGCGACTCGAGACGCGACTCGACTCGCTGAACGCCACGCTCGTGCGCGACGAGCCGATTGGTTGGGTGCGACTGGGTGTCGCCAATGCCGCTGCGGACACCGACC
>DASVNI010000126.1:0-10906 GCA_036383935.1 Gemmatimonadaceae bacterium
CTCGAACAAGCTCAACTCGGCCAACTGGATGATCCAGGCGATCGAGCAGCGCCGGCAGACGATGCTCAAGGTCATGAACTACATCGTCGAGCGGCAGCGCGAGTTCTTCGAGAAGGGCGTGCAGTTCCTCAAGCCGCTCACCCTGCGCGAGGTGGCCGAGGTCATCAACATGCACGAGAGCACGGTGAGTCGCGTGACGAACGAGAAGTTCGTCCAGACGCCGCGCGGCGTGCTCCCGCTCAAGTTCTTCTTCTCCTCCGGCCTCTCCACGACCGCCGGCGAGGACGTCTCGGCCCGCGGCATCAAGGCGCAGATCCAGAAGCTGGTGTCGGAGGAGAATCCGAAGCACCCGCTCACCGATCAGGCCATCGTCAACATCCTCAAGGAGAGTGGCGTCCAGATCGCGCGCCGTACGGTCGCCAAGTACCGCGACCAGCTCGGCGTCCTCTCCGCCCGTATGCGCAAGAGGGTATGACCACGGACGCCTCACGATTACCCGCCACGTCGTTCACCAACGCCGTGGAGCGCCGGGCGGACGTGTCCGTGCTCGTGCCGGCCAAGGACGAAGCGGAGAACCTTCCGCTCTTCATGGAGCTCGCCGCCGAGGCGTTCGCGAAGACGCCCGAGGTGCGTTACGAGGTCGTCGTCATCGACGACGGCTCCGTCGACGACACGTGGCGCGTGCTGCAGGATCTCGAGTCGCGGTACAACTTCCTGCACGCGGTTCGCCATCGGTCGAAGCGCGGCATCGCCGACGCGCTGCGCACGGGCTACCTCAACTCGACCGGCGGCGTTCTCGTTTTCTATCCCGCCGATCTCCAGTTCAAGCCTGAAGACATCCCCCGACTCGTCGCGCCGATCCTCGCGCAGGAGTCGGACATGGTCACGGGGTTCAAGGAAGGGAAGTACGAGAAGGCGTTCGTCTCGGGCATCTACAACAAGCTGAGTCGGACGCTCTTTCACGTGCCGGTGAAGGATCTCAACTCGGTGAAGGCCTACCGCCGCGAGATCATGGACGCGCTTCCCGTGCGCCCGGACTGGCACCGCTACATGATCGTCATCGCGGCGGCCGAGGGGTTCACGGTCACCGAGATCCCGGTGCCGCTCTATCCCCGGCATGCGGGGCGCTCGAAGTTCGGGTTGTCGCGCATTCCCGTCGGCGTGCTCGACATGCTGTCGGTGTGGTTCGAGCTGCGCTTCGGCAAGAAGCCGCTGTTGCTGTTCGGCATGGCCGGCGCGGCGCTGTTCGGGCTCGGCCTCCTCGCCGGCATCGTCGCGTTGCTCGTGCTGGTGTTCGCGCACATCGGCCTTCGCGCCGTGTGGACGGTGATCCAGACCTGCCTCATCCTGGGCAGCGTGTTGTTCGCGACAGGGCTGCTCGGCGAGCAGATCGCCGGACAGCGCGCCGAAAACCGCGAGCTACGCCGCCTGCTCGAAGAGCTCAAGCTGCGCGGCGAGTAGCGCAGTTCCCTCCGCACCACCCAACCGGTTCCCCCGATCATCCCGCGCCCCATCCTGCGCATCCTGCGTTGGGCCTTCGTCGCCGTGCTCGTCGGCGCAGCGCTCTGGGCCCTTCGCGGACAGCTTCCCGCCGTGCGGGAGGTCGCCGCGCGCACGCATCCCCGCTGGGGGCTCGTCGCGCTCGCGGCCGCGATCGTTCTCGGGACCTACGCGCTGCTCATCGAGAGCTGGCGGCTCGTGCTCGCGGCCCTCGGCGGGTCGCTGGCGTTCGGCGCAGCCACGCGCATCTGGTTCGTCTCGAACCTCGCGCGATGGATCCCCGGCGCATTCTGGCAGCTCGGCGCGATGACGGAGATGACGCGGCGCCGTGGCGTCCCCGTCACGATCTCGACCAGCGCGGCGATCCTCATCACCATCGTGAACCTGTTCACGGGGCTCGCCGTCGCCACCGCGTTCATGGCGACGACGCCGACGATGCTGCACACCAAAGGGCGGCTGATCGTCGCGGCATGCGCGCTCACGCTCGTGCTCATGCCCGTCGTCGCGCCGCGACTCATCGGCCTCGCGCGGCGCGTCTCGGGGCGGGAGATCGCCATCCCTCGACTCGGCCTGCGCCCGATGATCGTCGCCGCCGTGTCCACGACGATCGCCTGGCTCGCCTATGGCGTCGCGTTCTGGATCATGACGCGCGCCGTGCTACCCGGTGAATGGCGCGACCTGCCCGGCTGCATCGCCGTCTACACCGCGTCGTATCTCACCGGCCTGCTCAACCCGGCGCCGGCCGGTGTGGGCGCGGCGGAAGGGATGATGGTGCTCCTCGCTCCGCAGCTCGGCGTCGCGACGACAGCGGAGGCGGCCGTGCTCGCGGTCGTCGTACGACTCTGGCGTACCGTGCTCGAGATCGCGCCGGGCCTCATCGCCCTCGCCTTCGGCGAGCGTCCTCCCTCCGTGCGCGTGCCCGATCAGGAGTCGCGCGGCAGCCGGATTCCGTAGCGCGCGATGAACGTCGCCAGCTCCTCGGTGAGCGGCGATCCCTCCGCGCTGCGACTGCGTCCCGCCAGGTCCAGCCAGTACACGCCGCGCGCGCGCAGATCTCCCTTCTCGCGCTCGCCGAGCGCGACTTCCGTGAGCACCGTGTCACCGCGTGTCGCCACGAGCGCATCGTCCGGCGTGCGGCGCCAGAGAAGGCGCTGCGCTCCGCCGCCCTTCGTCGGCCGGTAGCTGCGCGTGCTGCCGCGCACCTCGACGACGTAGTGCTCGTACGTCAGGTAGCGCTCGAACTCCGTGACCATGTCCGCCACAATGGCTGCCTTCTTCTCCTCGCTCGGCACCTTGGGGAAATCGGGCGCGGAGCGGATCACCTTCGCCGGACTCCCAACAGCAAGGCTCATCGGCGGGATGGTGCCCTGCACGAGCGAGTTCGCGCCGATCACGCTGCCGTCGCCGATCGTCGTGCCAGGCATGACGAACACGCGCCACGGCAGCCAGACGCTGTTGCCCAGCGTCACCGGCTCGTACGTCACCGGATATCCGTCCAGCGCGTTGAGCCACGCACCGTGCGTGAAGATCAGGCAGTGCCCGCCGATTCCGGTGTCGTCGCCGATCGCGACCGGCTTGGTCGGATTGATCGACGCGAGCTGGAGGATGATCGTGCGGCTGCCGAGCGTGAAGCTCGACTCCGGCAGGGAAGGGCCGCCCACGTACACCTGCTCGCGAATGCGCGCATCCTCGCCGATCTGTATCCGCTCGCACGCCACGTAGCTCATCGTGCCGACGCTCGAGTGGCGGCCGATCCTGATCGTGCGGCCCAGCACCATCGCGAGCAACCCGATCTCGACGTGGTCCGCGAGCTCGACGTCCTCGCCCACGACGATGCCGCCGAACGCGAACTTCACGCCCTTGCCGATCCGATAGCGGCGAAAGGTGCGATACGCCCACGCCTTGATCGGGCTGGGCAGCCAGCCGTAGAGCGCGAGGTGTCCGATCGGGAGGCGCTTCTTGCGGATCATAGGGCGGGGATGCGGGGATGCGGGAATGGGGAATGTGGAACGGCCCTTCCATCCCGAGCGAGCGCTGCAAGTGCAGATCCCTCGACTTCGCTCGGATGACGGCGAGTGTGTCATCCCGAGCGAGCGGAGCGAGTCGAGGGATCTGCACTTCCAAACGTCGTAGACTTACCCCTGGTGACAGCATGGTCAAGGGCGCACTTGCCGCCTCACAGGGGCATTCATAGACTGCGGGCGCGACGCCGCGCGCCTCGCCGATCTCGCTCTCCACGCCACGTGCTCGCCGTCAACCCAGACGATTCGCTGACCGCCGCCGAGCGCTTCGCCCTCGACGTGCTGATCGACCTCTCCACCGTGCTCCCGTACGAGGGCGCGGGCGACGTCGTGCGACTGCGTGTCGTCGACGGTACGTCGTCGGACGACACCGCCGCCGCGCTGCGTGCGCGCGGCTGGGGCATCGCACCCTCGGACGGCGTCGTCGCCGTCGAGCGCGCACTCCTCCGCTTCATCGTCGACGTCGCCGGCGCGGAAGACGAACAGCGCTCTCGCGCGAGCGACCGCTACCAGCGTGTTCCCGCCACGGCCACGCGCGTCGTGCGCGAAGCGGTCGAGCGCGAGCCCGTCGTCTCGCGTTCCGCAGTTGCCCTCACTCATGCCGTACGGGCCGCCGCTGCGCGGCGGCCCGTACGTCTCATAGATCCGTGGCCTGAGGGCCGGCGCTGGGCCGCCGCGCTCACGCACGATCTCGACGTCGTCGAGTGGTGGCCGGCGTTCACGCTGCTGCGCCTCGCCGAGCTCGCGCGCCACGGCGAGCTCGCACGCGCCGCACGCGTCACGCTCGCGGCGGTTGCGTCGGTGGCGAGTCCCGTCGTCTTCTCCGCCGTCCGCGAGATTCTCGACATCGAGGCGCGTCACCGCGTGCGCTCCTCCTGGTTCGTGCTCTGCGGACGGCCCACGCTCGCGAGCGCGCGCGCCGGTGACCTGACCTATCGGCCCGACGGTCGACAGGCGCGTCGGATCATGCGCGCCGTGCGCGACGCCGGTCACGAGATCGGACTCCATGGGAGCTTCCGCACCTCGGAGGATCACGCGCTGTTCGCCGCGCAGCGCACGAGGCTGCGCAACATCGCCGACGTCGACGCCGTGGGCGTGCGGCAGCACTATCTGCGCATGCGCCCCGCCACGACACCGCGCGGTATGCGCGACGCAGGCTTCACCTACGATTCCACCTACGGCTTTGCCGACCGCAATGGCTTCCGACTCGGCGTCGCCGATGTCGTCCCGCTCTGGGACGCCGAGCGTCAGGCGCCCGTCGGTGTGGATGAAGCGCCCTTCACCTGGATGGATCGCGCCCTCAGCAAGTACCAGCACGTCGAAGCACCCGGTGTGTGGATCAACGACGCCCTCGCGCTCGCCGACGTCTGTCAGGACGTGGGCGGACTCTGGGTCGGCATCTGGCACCCCAACCTCGCGCCCGCGCTCGGCTTTCCCGGCGCGCCCGCCGCGTACGCGCGGCTCGCGAGCGAGCTCGTATCGCGTGGCGCCCATGTCGCACCGCTCGAAGAGCTCGTCGCATGGCGGCGCGCCCGCCGCGCGCTGCGCGCCGTGGAGTGCAGCGACGACGGACGCGTCAAGCTCGCACGGAGCGCCAAGGCAGACGTGCCGAACTTCGTCCTGCGCCACGGCGACGGGCGGCGGGACGAATCGGTCGTGCGCGGCTGACCGGTGCGCGTCCTCTTCCTCACGCACGCGTACCCGCGCTTCGCCGGCGATCCGGTCGGCTCCTTCATCGCCAACCTCGCCGTCGCACTTCGCGACGAAGGTGTCGAGGTCGTCGTGTCCGCGCCTTCCGCTCCCGGCCTCCCGCCGCACGACACGCTCGACGGCATCCGCATCGAGCGCTTCCGCTATGCGCCGCGCAGCATGGAGACGCTGGCGTACACCGGCGCGATGGCCGCGCAGGTGAAGGAGTCGCTGCGCGGCAAGCTGGCGATGGGCGCCTACCTGCTGGCGGCACGCCGCGCCGCGAATGCACTCGTGCGACGTGAGTCTTTCCCGCTCGTTCACGCGCACTGGTGGTTTCCGTCGGGACTCGCCGCCTCGGCGCTTCCTCGCACGCCATTCGTCGTCACCTCGCACGGCTCCGACCTGCGTCTCGCGAGAACATTTCCCGGTGGCAGTCGGCTCTTCGCGCGCGTCGCCTCACGCGCCGGCGCCATGACCGCCGTGTCGAGCTGGCTCGCGCGCGAGGCGGAGCAGCTACTCCCCGGCCTCGACGTGCGCGTCATGCCGATGCCCGTCCTGGGAGCGCTCTTCCACCCGGGCGCCGAGCGGGGGGGCGACGACGACCGCCTGCTGTTCGTCGGAAAGCTCAGCGAGCAGAAGGGACTCGCGCGGCTGCTCACAGCGATGACGATGATGAGAACGACGCCGAGGCTGACGGTGGTCGGCGCCGGACGGCTGGACGACACGGCGCTCAGGGAGAGAGCCCGCGAGCTCGGTCTCGACGAGCGCATCGAGTGGCTGCCGATCCTCTCGCAGGCGGAGCTCGCCGTGCAGTACCGGCGCGCTGCGGTGCACGTGATCCCCGCGCTCGACGAAGGGCTGGGACTCACCGCCGTCGAGTCGCTGCTGTCCGAGACTCCCGTCGTCGGATTCGATTCCGGCGGCCTTCCCGACATCGTGCGCGATGGCGAGGCGGGGCGACTCGTGCCCCCTGGCGACGAGGCCGCACTCGCGTCGGCGCTCGACCAGCTCATGTCCGACTCCCAGCTGCGCCGACGGCTCGGAGAGCAGGGAAGAGCGCACGCGGAGCGCACCTTCGGGTTGCATGCGGTGGCGCGCGGCTACGCGGAACTGTATCAGCGAACACTGGCGTCGTCGGCGGCACCCCGTCACTTTTAGCGATCTCGGTGAACGTTCGCCGCGCGGGCGCTCCGCCACCGGCGCCTCGTGCCGTCACGCACCCTGGATGACGCCTCCTACACGCCCCGCCCGCGCGAAGGACACGGCCGCGGAACCATCGCACCCTGCGCTCTTCGCCACGCTGGCGTTCGCCCTCTGCACGCTGCTCCTCGCGTGGCCGGCGCTCGGCGGCGGATTCCTCGTCAACCCGCGCAGCGACCAGTACATCGGCGGCTGGCCGGTGCGCGACTTCGCCGGCCAGGCGCTCAAGGCCGGGCAGGGGATTCCCCAGTGGAATCCCTACATCTTCGGCGGACTGCCGTACATCGCCGCGATGCACGGCGACATCTTCTATCCCACGGCACTCCTCCGGCTCATCCTGCCGACGGACATCGGGATGACGTGGGGCTTCGTCATCCACATCTTCCTCGCCGGCTGCTTCACCTACGGCTTCCTCCGCGCATGGGGGCTGGGGTTCTATCCGTCGCTCATCGGCGGCATCGCCTACATGATGAGCGGCAACCTCGCCGGACTCGTCTCCCCGGGCCACGACGGGAAGCTGTTCGTGAGCACGCTCATGCCGCTCACCCTCTGGTTCCTCGTCCGCGGCATCCGGGACGGCCGGCATTGGGCGTGGGGCGCGATCGCCATCGCGGTGGGGCTCGCCGTGCTCAGCCCTCATCCGCAGCTCCTGCAGTACATGCTCCTCACCTGCGGAGCGTTCGGCCTGTTCCTCACGCTGTCGCCGCGCCCTGACGGCTCACGGCTGACACGGCGCGAGGGCGTGACGCGCCTCGCCCTCGGCGCCGTCCTCGTGGGATTCGCCATCGGCGCGGTGCAGTACCTCCCGGTCATGGAGTACATCCCCTTCTCGCCGCGCGCCGGCGGCCAGAAGGGATGGGAGCACGCCATCAGCTACTCCATGCCGATCGAGGAGCTGCTCAACACGTATCTCCCGCAGTTCAGCGGCATCCTCGACAACTACTGGGGCCGGAACGGCATCCACCTGCACAGCGAGTATCTCGGCGCGGCGGTCCTGATGCTGGCCTCCGCCGCCTTCGGCGGCGAGCAGCGGAAGTCTTTCCGCCGCTTCTGGCTCGTGACGCTCGGCGTAGCCGTGCTGTGGGCGCTCGGCGGCTTCACGCCGTTCTACCATCTCATCTACGCCATCGTCCCGGGCACGAAGTACTTCCGCGCGCCGAGCACGATGCTGATGGTCGTGTCGATGGCGACCGCGATCCTCGCCGCGCTCGGCACGGAGCGGATCCTCGAGGGAGCCCGCACGCGGCGCTTCTACCTGGGGTGGATCATCGCCGCCGTCGTCGTCGCGCTCCTGGCGAGCGTTGGTTTCTTCACCATGCTCGGTCGCTCGATCGCCGCGGGCTTCGCGGGCGATCAGTTCGACGAGCGGATTGGCGTGAACCAGGCGGACGTCATCCTCGGCGCCTGGAGAAGCCTTCTGTTCGTCGGCCTCACCGCCGGCCTGGCGATCTCCGCGCAGCAGCGCCGGATCACGTGGACCGTGTTCGGCTGGGGGCTAGCCGCCGTCGTCGCCATCGATCTCTGGTCGGTGGAGCGGTTGTATTGGCTGTTCTCTCCACGCGCCTCCGTAGTGTACGCCAGTGATCCGGCGATCGAATATTTGAAGACCGCCGAGCCCGGGCGCGTACTCGCCGCTCCACTCACCGCCGAAGGCCTCGCGTTCCGCGATCCGTTCTACGGGGGCGATGCGTTCATGCCGCATCGCGTGCGCGTCCTCCAGGGCTACCACGGCAACGAGCTCGGACGGTATCAGCGCATCGCGAGCCGTGAGAACGTGGGCGATTACGGCAACCTCGTGAACCCGGCGTTCTGGCGCCTGGCGAACGCACGCTATCTGTACACGAACGCCGCGCTCGGCGACACCGCCATGAAGAAGCTCGTTGGCCCGGTCAAGAACGCGGTCGGCTCGACCGTCTACCTGTACCGGCTCCCGGGCAACAACCCGCCCGCGTGGGTGGTGCCGGCGATGGCCAAGGCTGGCGACGAGGCGACGCTCGGCACCGTGCTCAATCCCCGGTTCGATCCGCTGCGCGTCGCCGTGATCGACTCGCTGGCGCCGATCTCGGTTCCTCCGATCACCGGGCTCCCGGAGCCGCTGGCGATCACGGCGAACATCACGCGCTACGACGCGGGCCACATCGCCGTGCAGCTGAGCGGGCCGGCGCCGGCAGGATCGGCCCTCGTCGTGTCGGAGAACTACTACCCTGGCTGGACGGCGACCATTCCCGGCCAGGCACCGATCGCCGCAGTCCGGACCAACTACACCTTCCTCGGCGTGCCCCTGCCGGCGGGCGCGACGCAGGTCGTCCTGACCTTCCAGGATCCCGCCTACGCGAAGGGCAGGCTCGTGACGTACCTGGCCGTCCTCATCGCGCTGCTGGCCACGGCGGCGGGCGCGTTCAGCGAGCGGCGTCGGCGTGTCGTCTGAGCCGGCGCGCGAGCGCGCGCTCGTCATCATCCCGACGTACAACGAGCGGGAGAACGTCCGCCGCATCATCGATTCCGTCCTCAAGCAGGACGGGCGGATCGAGGTGCTGATCGTCGACGACGGCTCGCCGGACGGCACAGGGCAGATCGTCGCCGAGCTCCAGGCGCTGGACTCGCGCGTCCATCTGCTCGAGCGCGCCAGGAAGATGGGGCTGGGCACCGCCTACATCGCCGGCTTCCGCTGGGCGCTGGAGCGGGACTACCAGTACATCCTGGAGATGGACGCGGACTTCTCGCACGACCCGGCCCATCTCAAGCAGTTTCTCGAGGCCATCGAGGACAACGACCTCGTGCTGGGCTCGCGCTATCAGCAGGGGCGAGTCACCGTCGTGAACTGGCCGATCAGCCGGCTCATCCTCAGCTATTCAGCAAACCTTTATGCGCGCGCCGTAACTGGTTTGCCTGTGTGGGATGCCACGGGCGGCTTCAAGTGCTTTCGCAGGTCCGTCCTCGAGGCGATCGACCTGTCGCATGTGAAGTCGAACGGTTACGCTTTCCAGATCGAGATGAGCTTCCGTGCCTGGAAGCGTGGCTTCCGCATCGCCGAGATTCCGATCGTCTTCGTGGACCGGACCGAAGGGACGAGCAAGATGTCCAAGCACATCGTCCGGGAGGCGATCTGGATGGTCTGGCGTCTGCGCTGGTGGGCCATTCGCGGGACCATCTGACCCGCTTTACCGAGAGTCGAAATGCTGCCGTCGGGCCGCACCTTTTACAAGATGAGTGGATCGGGCAACGACTTCGTCATCGTCGATGCCCTCGACAAGCCTGCGGACGATCTGTCGTCGCCGGAGACCGTCCAGGCGCTGTGCGCGCGCGGGACCGGGGTCGGGGCGGACGGACTGGTGATGCTCACGCGTTCGTGGGCGGCCGACTTCCGGATGATCTACCTCAACAGCGACGGCTCGCGCGCGGATCTCTGTGGCAACGCCACACTGTGCTCCGTGCGGCTCGCCGCGGAGCTGGGGATCATGCCGATGGGGGAGTGCCACGTCGAGACGGACTCTGGCGTCCTCAGCGCGCGCGTCCATCCGAGCGGCCAGGAGATCGACCTGAGGCCGGTCGCCGAGGTGAAGCCCAAGCTGCCATTTCGGCTGGAGACCGGGGAGCGTTGGATCGGCTACGCCCAGGCCGGCGTGCCGCATCTCGTCGTGCGTGTTGACGACGTGGAGCAGGTCGACGTGGTAGGTCGCGGCCGGCCGCTGCGTTACGAGAAGTCGCTCGCCCAGGGTGCGAACGTCAACTTCGTCTCCCCGGACGGCGCCGGCGGCTGGCGCGTGCGGACCTACGAGCGCGGCGTCGAGGGTGAGACACTGGCGTGCGGCACCGGCGCCGTGGCTTCGGCGATCCTGCTGCGGGAGCACGAGGAGACCTCCAACGGGGCGGCGCTGACGACCCGGTCGGGGAGGATCCTCCGCGTGCGGCTTTCGGAGCGCACCCTGAGCGGCTGGCATCCCTCGCTGTCGGGCGAGGCGCGGATCGTCTTCCAGGGCGTTCTGGGCGAGCTCTGAGGCTCGCTCCGGGGCCATTCCGCGGGCCCTGAATCGGCCGTGGCGGGGCGTTCAATCGACCCGGCGCCGAGACGCTGACCGACGCGCATCCGGCCGAAAAACCGCCATTCAATGCGGCGCTTTCCGCCCAGCTCGAGAGCCGGGGGAAGCCGCGCCTTGGGCTGAGATCGCGTGCTATTCGATGCCGATTTCGTTCGAGAATCGGCGGTTTTTCCGTTCCGAAGTCGACAGTGAACGCGACAGCGGGCTCGACGTGCGTGATACGCTGCACGCCAGAGTTCGCTGGATTGCGCCGTCGATCAGAAGTTGGGTGAGATGATCCCGTCAAACGGCGGTGGGGAAATGGGTTACTACCGTGTTGGCAGAGTATGCCCAGGAGTTCTCCACACTTTTCCACCGAGCTTAGTTTACATAATATATCTTATACGCACGAGTTGAAAAATCAGCAGTGTGCTGATGGTGTCGCCGTGCGTTCGGCGGGTCTCTCGTGCCTGG
>DASVNI010000127.1:0-26167 GCA_036383935.1 Gemmatimonadaceae bacterium
TTCCAGAGCCGCAAGCGGCTCCTCGAGTACGACGACGTGATGAACCAGCAGCGCGAGGTGATCTACTCGCTGCGGGCCTTCGCGTTGGAGGGTGGCGAGGAGCTGAAGGGCGAAGCGCTGAAGATGGTCGAGAAGGCGCTCAGCCGACGTGTCGAGACCGTGCTCGCGGAGTACGAGTCGGTGGAGGAGTGGGACTTCGACCTGCTGCGGCAGGAGCTCCTCATCCACTACATGATCCAGCTCGATTCGCTGGCCGATCCCGACCTCCGGCCGACGGATCTCCTCGGGGCGCAGACGCAGGCGATCGACGCCGGCCGTGGGGCGTTCGACGCGAAGCTGGCCTCGCTCGACCAGGTCCGGGACGAGCTGGGCGGCTACGGCGATCGACTGTTGCGGTACGTCATGCTCAACGTGCTGGACGAGAAGTGGAAGGACCACCTCTACGACCTCGATCAGCTTCGCAACGCGATCCACTATCGGTCGTGGGGGCAGAAGGATCCGTTGATCGAGTACAAGCAGGAGGCCTACACGATGTTCGTCGACCTGATGAACGACATCGCGGAGACCTTCACGGACCGCTTCCTCAAGGTGCAGCTCGTCGTGGAGCAGGGGCCGCCCGACGATGGCGCGGGCCAGTTTGCCGAGGTCGCCGAGCCAGCTCGACCGGCTCCGACGAAGCGCTACAACGCTCTCGGCGTGCTGGAGGACATCGTGGCGGAGGAGTCTGCGGGCGCAGCCACCGGCGTGCAGGAAGTGCTCGACGTTGGTCCGGCGGAGACGCCCGCGCCGGAGCGGAGCACGGCAACCAAGCGCGACCCCGTGATCGTTGGGGCGGGCCGCGCCCGGACGCTCAGCGAGGCGACCGAGGGCGCGCCGGCCCCGGTCGACTGGTCGAGTGTGGGGCGGAACGATCCGTGTCCCTGCGGATCGGGGAAGAAGTTCAAGAAGTGCCACGGCGCGACGCTCTAAGCGCCGCGAGAAGGCAGAGAGCCGGCCGCGTCCGCGGCCGGCTCTTTTCGTTCCGGGCGCACCCGCGGCGGCGGAAGCGCGAGGATTCGATGCGGGGGCTGGATGCCCCATGAATGATGCTTCCGGGAACCTTCGGGGCTGTTTCGGATCTCATTCAATGGGACATTCATGACCTTCCAACTGCCTAGCCAGTCGACACCTACCGCACTATCTATCAGAGAGTTGCCCCCTTCGGAGCGGCCGCGCGAGCGGCTGGTGGCGCTCGGGGCGGGCGCGCTCAGCTCGGTGGAGCTGCTGGCGCTCCTGGTGGGCGCGGGGAGCAGCGGTGGGTCGGCGCTCCATGTCGGACAGGCGTTACTGGCCGGCGCTGGAGGGTCGCTTCGTCGGATGGCGATGCAACCGGTCGCTGCGCTCACGTCGACTGCAGGGATCGGAATGGCACGTGCGGTGACGGTGCACGCGGCGCTCGAGCTGGGGCGGCGACTCGCGGCGGAAGCCCGGGAGGATGGCGCGCCGGTGCGCTCGCCGCGGGACGTGGCGCGGTTGTTCGCGCCACGGCTGGAGGATCTGCCGGTCGAGGAGTTTCACGTCGCGGTGCTGGATGCGCAGCATCGGCTGGAGCGTGACGTGACGGTCACGCGCGGGATTCTCACCTCGTCGCTCGTGCATCCGCGCGAGGTCTTTCGTGAGGCGATCGCCGAGCGGGCGGCGGCGGTCATCCTCGTGCACAATCATCCGAGCGGCGATCCGACGCCCTCGGCGGACGACCGGATCGTGACCGAGCAGCTCGTCGCGGCGGGCAGGCTGCTGGACATCCCGGTGCACGATCACCTGATCATTGGACGTGGGCGGTACACGAGCTTCGCGGAGGCTGGCCTGTTGTGACGACGTCGTTGCTGCGCGAGATCATTCCTGGATGGAGCTTCGGCGAGGGCGCCAATGCGCGACTCGACGAGGAGCTGCTCGTGCGCGCGTATCGGTTCAGCGAGGAGGCACACCGCGGGCAGACACGCAACTCCGGCGAGCCGTACGTCATCCACTGCATCGAGGTGGCGAAGATCCTCGCGGACCTCCAGCTGGACAGCACGACGGTGGCCAGTGGGCTGATCCACGACGTCGTCGAGGATACCTCCGTCGAGCTCGAGGACGTCGAGCGCGAGTTCGGGAAGGAGATCGCCGCCATCGTCGACGGGCTGACGAAGATCGCGAAGCTGCCGAACAGCGGCTCCAACCAGGATCGGCAGGTCGAGAGCTACCGCAAGCTCCTGCTGTCGATCGCGAAGGACGCGCGCGTCATCATCGTCAAGCTCGCCGACCGGCTGCACAACATGCGGACCCTCGAGTACCTGCCCGAGGAGAAGCGCCGCCGCATCGCGCTCGAGACGCGCGACCTCTACGCGCCCCTCGCCCACCGCTTCGGTATGGCGAAGATGCGGTGGGAGCTCGAGGATCTCGCGTTCAAGCACCTCGAGACCGAGGAGTACAAGAAGCTCGCGAAGCAGGTCGCGCAGAAGCGTGGCGAGCGCGAGGAGCTCATCGCGGCGCTGAAGGAACCGCTCATCAAGCAGTTGACGAAGTCGGGGATCAAGGACGTCGACGTCACGGGCCGGCCGAAGCATCTCTGGTCGATCTACAAGAAGATGAAGCAGCGCGACAAGCCGTACGAGGAGATCTACGATCTCCTCGCGATCCGCGTGCTCGTCAACACCGTGCCCGATTGCTATCACGCGCTCGGCGTCATCCACGACGGGTGGACGCCCGTGCAGGAGCGGATCAAGGACTACATCGCGCAGCCGAAGTCGAACGGCTACCAGTCGCTGCACACGACGGTGTTCGGCCCGGGGCGTCAGCTCTACGAGATCCAGATCCGCACGAAGGAGATGCACCGCACGGCGGACTTCGGCATCGCGGCGCACTGGCTGTACAAGGAGGACGCGAAGAGTCAGGACGAGCTGGACAAGCACCTCGAATGGTTCCGGCAGATCCTCGAGCTCCAGCTCGACGCGAAGACCCCCGACGAGTTCCTCGAGTTCCTGAAGCTCGATCTGTATCAGGACGAGATCTTCGTGTTCAGCCCGAAGGGCGACGTGATCCAGCTCCCGAAGGGGGCGACGCCGATCGACTTCGCCTTCGCGGTGCACTCGGAGGTCGGGTTCCGCTGCGCGGGCGCCCGTATCAATGGGCGTATCGCACCCCTGTCCCGGCCGCTGCGCAACTCGGAGCAGGTGGAGATCATCACCGCCGCGGTCGCCCGTCCGAGCCGCGACTGGCTGGCGCACGTCCGCACGGGGAGAGCACGACACAAGATCCGTCAGTGGCTGCGCCACGAGGAGCATGCGTCGTCGGCGAAGCTCGGCCAGGACATCCTCGAGCGTGAGCTGAAGCGGCGGCGCCTGACGCGGCCGGATGATGCGGCGCTGTTGACGGTGTCGAAGGCGATGAACCTGATGGACGTGCAGCACCTGTACGCGTCGATCGGGCAGGGCGACATCAACGTCCTCGCCGTTCTCAAGCAGCTCTTTCCCGATCTCGACGAGAAGGAGACGGCCAAGCCCACGTTCGTCGAGCGTCTCGTCGATCGCGTTCGTGGGACGAAGGGAGTGCGCATCCAGGGGGTGGATGGCCTCATGGTGCGCTACGCGCAGTGTTGCCAGCCGGTGCCGGGCGATCCCGTCACGGGCTACGTCACGCGCGGGCGCGGCGTGAGCATCCATCGCGCGGACTGTCCGAACCTGCTGTTCCTCACCCACGAGCCGGAGCGCCGTCTCGAGATCGACTGGCAGGAGGCCGACGGCGAGCGCTTCCTCGTGCGGCTCGCGCTCGAAGGCAACGATCGCCGCGGGCTCTACGCGGACGTTGCCGCCGCCGCCGGGGACACGGGGACGAATATCCGCTCGATGGAGCTCAAGAGCACCGACGGAAAGGCCACCGGCTCGCTCCTCGTCGAAGTCGAGAACCTCAATCATCTCACGCGCATCATCAAGGCGGTGCGGAGAGTGAAGGGGATCACCGAAGTTGCGCGACGCGAGCGGATCAGCCAGGAAAGCTGACGCTGGGCTCGCTGTTCGTCGCACTCCATGGCGCGAAAGTTTCGTAACGCTCCCTCCACTTCAATCGAGTGGAGGTAGTCGCATGAGCCCGACGAATGCGCTCGAGCAGGAGCTGATCGACGTGGAGCGGCGCTTCTGGAATGCGATGCAGGAGAAGGACGCCGCCACCGCGGGCAAGCTGACCGACGATCAGTGCGTCATCGTCGGCGCCCAGGGCGTGTCGGCGATCGACGCGAACACGATGGCGAAGCTGACGTCGGAAGGGCAGTGGGAGTTGAAGCAGTACGCCTTCGACGAGCAGTCCCGCCAGATCCGGTTCCTCACCGACGACATCGCGATCGTCGCGTATCCGGTCACGGAGCGCGTGATCGTGGATGGCGAGACCCTGCCGGTGGAGGCGAACGACTCATCCGTGTGGATCCGCCGCGACGGGCAATGGCGCTGCGCGCTGCACACGGAATCGCTCGCCGGCGATCCGTTCGGTCGCGATCGCGCAGTACGCGCGTCCGGTTGAGCGGCGCGAGCACTCGGTCCCGCGCCGCTTGACCGTCGGCGCGGGACTACCGCTGCCGCAGCGCCTCCTGAATCGCCGCTTCGGCCAGCGGCGCCATGATGCGGTAGCCCGCTTCGGTTGGATGCACGCCATCGGACGCCATCTCGGGAGAGAGCCCGCCGCGTGCATCCACCATCTTGCTGTAGTAGTCGAGGTAGACGGAGCCTGACTGCGCCGCGTAGCACTTGATCCACGCATTGAGCGCCACGACCTTCGGCGCGGGCCCGATGCCGCGGCGCCAGGGGAAATCGTACGCCGGCAACACCGACGACAGCACGACCGAGATGCCGTTGGCCTTCGCGATCTCGGTCATCGACCGCAGGTTGTCGGCGATCATCTCCTGCGTGGCCGGTCCCGTGTTGCCGGCGATGTCGTTGATCCCCGCCAGGATGACGACCACCTTCGGCTTGAGCGCGATCACGTCCTGGCGAAAGCGCACGAGCATCTGCGGCGTCGTCTGACCGCTGATCCCGCGACCGACGTACGGCTTGCCGGGGAACATGGTCGGGAAGGACTTGGCCCAGGCGTCGGTGATCGAGTTGCCCATGAACACCACGCGCGCCTCGCCTGGTTTCGGATCGCCCAGCTCCGCGTTGGCCGGACGGTAGCGAGCGAGGAACGCCCAGTCGTTCCGATTCCGCGCATCGACGGATTTCTGGTAGTCCGAGAGGCTGTCCGACGAGTTCGGCGGTGCCGGCGTCCAGCTCGCGTTGGCCGGACAGGAACCGATCGTGGTAGCGGCCGTATTCGTCGGCGTCTCCAGCGCGAGGCCGCGCTGCGAGATGGGCGTGCACGCGGCCAATGAGGTCGTCAGGAGCGAGGAGAGAACGGCGGTTCGGGTGAGACGCATCGTGTCGGCGCTTGGGTGTAGGGTATGAGTGTGGCGCGAAGCTACGGTTGCGGCTCCCGGACGCCAGACGAACATCTCCCGAACAAACCCCGATAGCGTTAGATTCTGCTCATGCCTCGCGCCAACTTCCAGCTCCAGGCTCCCTTCGAGCCGGCGGGCGACCAGCCCAAGGCGATCGCCGAGCTCCTCGCGGGGCTCGAGCGGAACGACCGCTTCCAGTCGCTGCTCGGCGTCACCGGCTCGGGCAAGACCATGACGATGGCCAACGTCATCGCGCAGTACGGGAAGCCGACGCTGGTCATGAGCCACAACAAGACGCTCGCGGCGCAGCTCTACGGCGAGATCAAGAGCTTCTTCCCGCACAACGCCGTCGAGTACTTCATCTCGTACTACGACTACTACCAGCCGGAAGCGTACGTCCCGACGACGGACACGTACATCGAGAAGGACGCCTCGATCAACGAGGACATCGATCGCCTCCGCCTGCGTGCGACGTCGTCGCTCATGGAGCGTGACGATGTGATCATCGTCGCGACGGTCAGCGCGATCTACGGCCTCGGTGATCCGGTCTCGTATCGCGAGCAGATGGTCACGATCACGCAGGGCCAGCGCGTGAACCGAGACGACGTGCTGCGCGCGCTCGTGAAGATCCAGTACAACCGCAACGACGTCGCGTTCGAGCGCGGCACCTTCCGCGTGCGCGGGGATACCGTCGAGATCTTCCCGGCGTACGAGGAGCAGGGCGTGCGCGTCGAGCTGTGGGGCGACGAGGTGGAGCGGATCTCCAAGATCAACGTGCTGACGGGCGAGACGATCGCGTCGCTCGAGCGCGCGGCCATCTATCCCGCCAAGCACTTCGTCACGCAGCGGCCGACGCTGGAGCGGGCCGTGAAGCTGATCCGCGCCGAGCTCGTGGAGCGACTGGCCGAGCTGCGAAACGCGGGACGCCTGCTCGAGGCGCAGCGGCTCGAGAGCCGCACGAACTTCGACATCGAGATGATGCTCGAGATCGGGACGTGCGCCGGCATCGAGAACTACTCACGCCATCTGTCCGGGCGCGAGAGCGGTGAGCGGCCCGCCTGTCTCTTCGACTACTTCCCCGATGACTTCCTCGTCGTGGTGGACGAGTCGCACGTCTCGTTGCCGCAGATCGGCGGCATGTTCAACGGGGATCGCGCACGCAAGCTGACGCTCGTGGACTATGGGTTCCGTCTCCCGAGCGCGCTCGACAACCGTCCGCTCATGTTCGACGAGTTCCTCTCGCTCACGCCGCGTGCCGTGTTCGTCTCCGCCACGCCGGGGGAGCTCGAGCTGCGCCTGTCGGAAGGCGTCGTCGTCGAGCAGATCATCCGCCCCACGGGGCTGATCGACCCCGAGATCGAGGTGCGTCCAGTGCGCGGACAGGTCGACGACCTCCTCGGCGAGATCCGCAAGCGGGCGGCGATCGGCGAGCGGGTGCTCGTCACGACGCTCACCAAGCGGATGTCGGAGGATCTCACCGACTACCTCCAGCAGGTCGGCGTCCGCGTCCGCTACATGCATTCGGACATCGATGCGATCGAGCGGATGGAGATCGTGCGTGGCCTCCGGCTTGGCGACTTCGACGTGCTCGTGGGCATCAACCTGCTGCGCGAGGGACTGGACATGCCGGAGGTGTCGCTCGTCGCGATCCTCGACGCGGACCAGGAGGGATTCCTGCGGTCGGACCGGTCGCTGATCCAGACGGTCGGTCGCGCGGCGCGGCATCTGAACGGCAAGGCGATCTTCTACGCCGACAAGATCACGGGCTCGATGCAGCGATGCATGGACGAGACGGCTCGGCGCCGCGAGATCCAGCGCGCGTACAACGAGGAGCACGGCATCACGCCGCAGTCGGTGTCGAAGAGCGTCGACGAAGTGCGCTTCATCACCCGCGTCGCCGACGCGCGTGGCGAGCGCGAAGAGGAGCAGCAGCGTGGTCCGCGGCGGCGGAAGGTGGCCGAGGCCGAGGCGCCGAGCTACGAGATGGTCGAGCCGGAGACGCTCGTCGCGATGCTGGAACAGCAGATGCGCGAGGCGGCGACGGCGCTCGACTTCGAGGCGGCGGCGCGGCTCCGCGACCAGCTCTTCGAGGTGAAGGCGCGCATGGCGGGCAACATTGCGCGCCCCTCGGTGGCGGCGGACTCCGCGTCGGGAGGCCGGCGATGAGCGACCACGCAGCGGAGGAGCGGGGCGGCCATCCGCCGCTCGTTCCCGTACTGGCGGACCACGGCGCGCTCGCGATGACCGAGGCACAGCTCCGCGACTGGGGCCACCGCTTCGGTCGCGAGACGCATCCGCCCCTGGTCGTCACCCTGTCGGGTGAGCTGGGCGCGGGGAAGACGACGCTCGTGCAGGCGATCTGCGAGGGCTTCGGGGTCGCCGGCGAGGTCACGAGCCCCACCTTCGCCCTGGTGCACGAATACGAGGCGCCGCGGTCGACGGTGTATCACCTCGACCTGTACCGGCTCGATCGGCCCGACCAGCTCGACGCTCTGGCCTGGGACGAGATCGTCAGTGCGCCGGCGCTCGTGCTCATCGAGTGGCCGGACCGCGCGGGAGACCGACTGCCCAACGGGCGCGTGACGCTCTCGCTCCAGCATCTTCCCGACGACCCCGGTCGCCGACTGCTCTACGCGGGGTGGCATCCATGATCACGCTCGCACTCGAGGCCTCGACCTACGCGGGAAGCGCGGCGGTGCTGCGCGATGACCGACTGGTGGCCGAACGATCCGTCGCCATGCGCGGGCGCGAGCACGAGGCGCTCATGCCCGCCGTCGCCGAGCTGCTCGTCGAGCAGGACATCGTCCCCGGCGAGATCGATCGCGTGGTCTGCGGGGCTGGGCCGGGCAGCTTTACCAGCCTGCGGATCGCCGGTGCGATCGCCAAGGGGATGGCGCTCGCGGCGGTCTGCCCGCTGATCCCGATCTCGTCACTCGCCCTCCTCGTCGCTTCCCGCGAACCTGTCGAGGCTGGCCGCTACCTGGCTGTCGTCGATGCGCTCCGCGGGGAGCATTACGTCGGATTGTTCGAGATCACCGATGCCGGCGAGACTCGGGCACTCGGGCCCGAGCTTCGGATCCCGTCCGGCGAGATCGCCGAACGTGCTGCCCAGGCGCACGCGCACGTGGTCGGCCCTGGGCTGCCCGCCGAGCGAGTCACGACGCCGCGGGCGGGCGCGGTCGCGCGTCTGGGTGCCATGCTGGCGTCGGCGGCGGCTGCCGATCTGGCGACGTGGGAGCCCGCGTACGGCCGGCAGGCCGAGGCGCAGGTGAAGTGGGAGGCGGTGCACGGACGCGCGCTGGAGGTGACGTGACGGCAGTCGCCGGGGCGTTCCACATCCGGCCCGCCGTCGAAGCCGACCTCGCGGCCATGGTAGCGATCGAGCGCGCGTCGTTCTCGGACCCGTGGACGGCTTCAGCAATCGCATCCACGCTCCGCTACGATCACATGCGGGTGCTCGTCGCCGAGGAGCGAGGGGAGCTCGGCGGGGATGGCGCGGGCCGCCCACTGGGGTATGTTGTGGCGATGATCGCCGGGCCGGAGGCGGAGATCGCGGATCTTGCGGTCTCTCCAGCCGCTCGTCGCCGCGGGATCGGTCGGGCGCTGATCGATCGTCTGCTCGGCGACCTCGCGACAGAGGGCGTCCTGGCAGTCTTTCTCGAGGTCCGCGAATCGAACCACGCGGCCCGCACGCTGTACGAGTCGCGCGCGTTCCAGGGTATCGGGCGGCGACGCGGGTATTACCGGCTTCCGCCGGAGGACGCGCTCATTCTCAAGCGGGAGTTGGGTCCGGCCTGAAGTGAAGTGTCACGTGAAGTAGATGGTGCAGGGCGTTGGTCAGCAGTGATTTACGGATGTGTGCACGAATTTGGTTGCGTCATCAATGGACTTTATCTTTAGCGTGTGCGGGGAGGTAACGACCAACTCGCCCAGGAGGAGCGTATGAGCCGGAGCTTGAACAAGGTGACGCTGATTGGAAACCTCGGGAACGATCCCGAGGTGCGCTCGACGACCGGCGGCAATCGCGTCGCGACGTTCTCGCTCGCGACGAGCCGTTCGTGGAACGACGCGTCCGGTGCGAAGCAGGAGAAGACCGAGTGGCACCGCTGCGTCGTGTGGAACACGAAGAGCTCGCAGCTGGCGGACATCGTGGAGAAGTACGTCAAGAAGGGTGACAAGCTGTACGTCGAAGGGCGCATCGAGTACCGGCAGTGGCAGGACAAGGACGGGCAGACGCGCTACTCGACGGAGATCAACGTCCGCGAGCTGATCATGCTCGGCGGGGGCGGCGGCGGAGGCGGCCGCTCCGGCGGCGACTTCGACAGCGAAGCGGCCAACGGTGCGCGGTCGCGCGCCGCTTCACCGGCGAAGGCCAAGACGGCCGGCGGTGACGACTTCGAGGATTTCCCGGGCGCGCTGGCCGACGAGGACGACGACCTGCCGTTCTGATCCCGCTGGGCCATCACGTAAAGAACGGGCGACGCTCCCAATGGGCGTCGCCCGTTCGCGTGTCCGGCTCAACCACCATCACGACGCGCCGGGCAGGACATAGAGCGTACGCTCGTCGACGGGCAGGCGGACGCTGAGGTGCGTGCCAGGCGCGACGGCGATCGGGCCCGAGCTCGGCACGCCGGTGCGCGCGAGGAGCCGCGCGTACACCGTGATGCTCCCCTTGATCGCGATGTCCTGGGGAACCACCAGGTCCTCCTTACGGCCCGCCTGCACCGTGCCGATCCGACGCGGATCCGAACCCTGAGCCCGCACGAACACATCGGCCTGGGCGAGCGACTCATTGTTGAACTCCACCACGGTCGGCCCGCCACTGGCGACATCCGTCGCGGGCTGATTGCGCGAACAGGCAGCGAGTGCCGTGAGGATCGTAGGAAGAACGAGCCGGCGGAGTCGCCGGGCCGTGCTGTAGCGAAGCATGATCGACCTCCTCTGGTGTGCAGACGCCGAAAGGCGCGTGTCGGTAGTGCAGGGCAGCGTGACTCGACTGCCATGGGCGCATCGGGGGTGCCAGCCACGCGCACATCCGGGGTTGGCCGCCCTTCTGAGAGGCGGACGCGACATGGAACGTGACGGCAAGTGGGTGTATGACAAACGTCACGTGAGGTAACACACGTTTCGGCCCCCATTCCTGGTCGAACACGCCTCGCGCCAGCTACACAACCGATCTGATGTTTGGAGGCACACACATGGTTCGTTCTCGTCGCGACCACGTCACCCGAACGGTGGCGATCGCTACTTTCGCTACGGTCGCGCTCGGTGCGACCGCTTCAGCTCAGTCCCTCAAGTCAGACCACGCCGCGCCCGGTACCAGCTCGCCGAACGACGCGGCCGTCGCACAGCTCCAGTCGATGAGCGACGCCTTCGCGACGATTGCGGCGCGGGTGCGGCCGAGCGTCGTGTACATCACGGCCAAGCAGCCGGCCCAGACCGCCGAGAAGCGCGGACGTGCCAGGCCGCAGCTCCCGGGGCTCCCGCCCGAGATGCAGAAGTTCTTCGAGATGCCGGGGATGCCCGATGGTGACGATGGCGAAGGCGCGCCGCGCGGGGGAACCGCGTCGGGATCCGGATTCATCGTCTCGCAGGACGGCTACGTGCTGACGAACAATCACGTCGTGGAGGGCGCCACCAAGGTGACGGTGCGTCTGCTCGATCGACGCGAGTTCCCGGCGCGCGTGGTCGGCACGGACCCGGCGACCGACGTCGCCGTGCTCAAGGTCGACGCGGCCGGCCTGACGCCGGCGCCGTTCGGCAACAGCGACGCCTCGCGCGTCGGTGAGTGGGTGCTCGCCGTCGGGAATCCGCTCGGCGAGAACCTGACCTTCACCGTGACGCAGGGCATCATCAGCGCGAAGGGTCGTGCGCTCAACCTGCCCGGCCGCACGCAGAGCAGCATCCAGGACTTCATCCAGACCGACGCGGCGATCAACCCCGGCAACTCGGGGGGGCCGCTGATCAACGTTCGCGGTGAGGTGATCGGCATCAACAGCGCGATCGCGAGCCCGACGGGCACCAGCGTGGGGTACGGCTTCGCCGTGCCGATCAACCTGGCGCGCTCGGTGATGGACCAGATCCGTACCTCCGGTCATGTGGAGCGGGTCGGACTGGGCGTGCTCGTTCGCGACGCGACGACGGACGACGCGGCGTACGTCGGACTCAAGGACAATCGCGGCATTCTCGTGCAGGACTTCCCCAACGCGAGCTCGCCGGCGAAGAAGGCGGGACTCCAGGCGGGCGACGTGATCATCAGCGTGGGCGGCCACAACGTGGACTACGTGGCGCAGCTCCAGGAGGCGATCGCGTTCAAGAAGCCCGGCGAGACGGTGGACGTCGAGGTGGCACGGAAGGGCGGTGCGCGCGCGATGCTGCACATCCCGCTGCAGAAGGTACCGGAATACCAGACGGCCGAGCGCGAGACTCGCGCGCCGGCGAAGCGTGCGGAGCGACCGGCGCCGGCGACGGTTCCGTCGCTTGGCGTCACGGTGGCGCCGACCGACGCGGATGCGGTGCGTGAGCTCAAGCTGCCCGCCGACGTGCGCGGTGCGATCGTGACCGATATCGCGGACTCGAGCCCGATGGCCGGTCGACTCGCGACGCCGCAGCTCGGCGGCCCCGATGTGATCCTGTCGGTCGAGGACACGCCGGTGACGTCGCCCGAGTCACTGCGCGCGGCGCTTCGCAGCGTCAAGCCCGGCGAGATCGTCTCGCTCCGGGTGTACAACGTGCCAGCGAAGAACCGGCGCATCGAGCGCGTCCGGCTTGCAACGAGCCAGTAAGCCCTGGCATTGACGACCGCTTCAAAGGCGGTCGAGCAGGCGATAGTACGAGAGCGGGTCGCGCCCATCGGGCGCGGCCCGCTCTTTCGTGCGCTGGAGGCATCGGCCGCAGCCGAAGACAGCTGACTACGCGTCGCGCGTCGATCGCGCGTATCGCCGTAGGCGAACGGCACTTCCGGCGGCACTCGCGGGGCGTACCGTTCGGACGCACTTGATGGACACGTTCAAGAGAATCTCATAAGCGTCATGACGCCAAAGCGTTAACGCTCTATACCTGATGGGATATCGAGCTCGCGAGGAACGTTGGGGCCGCCATGCTACCAGTCGGCGGGGGACGAGCCGGCGCGCGTCGTGCTTGCGGCTGTGATCCATATCGCACGTCGACAGAGCGGCTTACCGGGCGCGTCCGTTTCGCGATGAGAGTCGAATCGTCCTCTGAGCAGCCTCCCGCCGCCGCCGGTGGCGGCTTTCCGCTGTCCAGTCCGCGCCCAGCACAGGCGCCGCACCCCATCGAGCGCGTGAAGACTCCTCGTCTCGGACGATCGCTGTCCGCCGCCCTCCTCCTCACGGCCGTCGTGAGCTCGCCTGCGATCGCGCAGGCGCCGAGCGATCCGTCCACGCACACGGTCAAGCGCGGAGACACGCTGTGGGACATCGCCAAGCATTACCTGGGCGATCCCTACCTGTGGCCCGAGATCTACCGGGTCAACACGGACCAGATCGAGGACCCGCACTGGATCTATCCCGGTGAGGTCCTGCGTCTGGCCGGGCGAGCCGTCGCCGCTGCGCCGAGCCCTGCTGCCGCAGAGCCCCCCGCAGCGCCGGCGCCAGAGCCGGTGCTCGAGACGCCGGTGCCGAGCGAGCCGAGCGGTGTCACCTCCTTCACGCCGCGCGTCGTCACGTATGGGCGCGGCGTCGGGCCGCGGGCTCCGTACGCACCGCCTCGCGTGCCGCGCGGTGACATCCTCCGGGCACCCTTCTATGCCCAGCGAGGCGGCCCGCGTGGCACCGGCAACATCCTCACGGGTGCGGACATTCCGGGCATCTACACGGAACACGCGAGGACGGACTTCCACCTGTTCGATCGCGTCCTCATGGTGCCGCCGTACGGAAGCGAGGCCAAGGTGCGCGACAAGTTCATCGCGTACGACCTCGGTCCGACCGACGAGGATGTCGGCACGGTCGTGATCCCGGTCGCCTTGCTGTCGGTCGTCCGGCCGCCGCAGAACAACGAGCCCGCGATCGTCGAGATTCTCGAGATGTATGGCAGGCTGAGCGAGGACAGCCGCGTGGTGCCGCTCGATACCACGGGCGCCGGCGTGCGCGCGAAGCCGGTTGCGGTCGCGGCCGGTGCGTACCGTACGTCGCACATTCTGGAGGTCCACACTCCGGCTGTGCTCGCCACGCTCTATAGCTACGTCATGTTCGATCTGACGGAGACCGACGGTATTCGCGTCGGTGACGAGATCACGATCTTCCGGCCCCGCGACGAGCAGCGGGCCACCGGCGGTCCGACGCTTCCCGAGGTTCAGATCGCTACGGGACAGGTCGTTCGTGTCACGCCGTTCGGCGCCACGGCTCGCGTGCTGACCCAGTCACAGCCGGCGATCCAGCGGGGCGAGAGCATCCGCGTGGTGGCTCGGATGCCCTGACGGTCGCTGGCCTACGCGTTACGGCAAGAATGCCGTAACGCGTGGCCAGGCATTACATTAGGGCGATCATGACCGCGATCGCCCACTTCGTCGCCATCACGTGTTACCTCGGTGCCGCGGCGCTCGCCGCGACACCGTTCGCACGCCCTGTGGGCGCGCCGGTGCGTGGCGTCGTGGCACTACTTGGTCTCGGCGTTCTCGCGCACCTCGCCGGCCTCGGAGTGTATGCGCACCGTGTGGGACAGCTACCGCTCACCGGGCTCGGTCCGTCGCTGTCGTTCGCCGGACTCGTGCTGGCGGCCACGTTGCTCTTCGTGGAAGCCGTGGCGCGCGACGTTAGTCTCACGCTCGTCGCGGCGCCGCTCGCCGCCGTACCAACGACCTGCGCCACACTCATCGGCTTCGCGCCTGGCGTCGAGCCGCCGGGCGCGCGCGGCGCGTGGCTGTTCGCGCACATCGCGCTGAGCTTCGTCGGGATCGCGGCGTTCGCCACGGCAGCGGCCGCGGGGTGCATGTATCTCGTCGAGCGCCGCGAGCTGAAGTCGCGCCGGTTCGGCGCGATCTACCGCTTCTTTCCACCACTCGCGACGCTCGATCGCGTGAACCACGTCGCCGCGATCGCCGGCTGGCTCGGGCTCACCCTTGGCGTCGTGCTCGCCGTGACCTACTCGGTGGCGTACCGCGAGCTGAGCGTGCCCAAGGTGATCTGGGCCGCGGGCGCCTGGCTCTCCGTATCCGGGATCGCACTCGGCCGCGTGGTTGGCGGATTGCAGGCGCGGCGCGCCGCGGTCTACTCGAGCATCTCCTTCGCTGCGATCATCGCCCTCTACGTCGCGTTCCGTGTCGCGGAGACGAACGGCGGAGGGCGGTTCCTGTGAGCGGGTTCCCGCTGCTCGTTGAAGGCGCTGCGCTTCCCGTGCTCGTCGTCGGCGGAGGTCCCGTCGCGGTGCGGAAGGCGAGCACGCTTGCCGCCTCGGGCGCGCGGGTGCGCGTCGTCGCACGTGCGGCATCGCTCGAGATGCGCGCGCTGGCGGAGGCGGGGCGCGTCGCGCTCGACGAGCGGTCGTACGAACCTGAGGACGTCGCCGACGCGGTCCTCGTCGTTGCCGCCACGAATGATCGCGCGACGAACGCGGTCGTGGCCGACGATGCGCGACGTCTGCACCGCCTCGTCAACGTCGCCGACGCACCGGAGACGGGGACGTTCGCCAGCATGGCGACGCATCGCGCGGGGCATCTCGTCGTCGGCGTGAGCGCGGGAGGGGTGCCGGGTGCGGCGGCACGCATCCGCGACGCCATCGCCGCGCGCTTCGACAGCCGGTATGCGGCGGCGCTGGAGCTGCTCGGCGCACTCCGCCGAAGCCACCTCGCCCGCGGCGATGGGGGCTCGTGGCGCGCACTCTCCTCGACCGCCGTGGACGAGCGATTCTGCGACTCGGTGGAGGAGGGGACGCTCGACGATCGGGTGGCGACGTGGCGGTGATCGTCGTCGGCGTGAGCCACCACGGTGCACCGCTCGAGATTCGCGAGCGGCTGACCTACCGGCCGAACGAACTGCGCCCGGTGCTCGAGCGCATCCGCGCGGAGAGCGGCGCGCGCGAGGCGGTGCTGCTCTCGACGTGCAATCGCACCGAGCTGTACGTCGTCGAGGGCGACGACGAGGTCGCGTCGCACGTCTGGTCGCTCTATGGCGAGCGGCTCGGCGCGGAGGCGAGCGCGTACGGCTACGTGCGACGCGACCGCGAGGCGGTGGAGCATCTCTTCCGCGTCGTGTCGGGGCTGGACTCGCTGGTCGTGGGCGAGGCGCAGATCCACGGTCAGGTCCGGGATGCGTGGGAAGCGAGTCGGGCGGCGGCGGGCACGGTGCTCAATCGGCTCTTCCAGTCGGCACTGCTCGTCGGTGGGCGTGTGCGCAGCGAGACGGCGCTCGGGCATGGCGCCATGAGCGTGAGCTCGGCCGCGGTCCAGCTGGCGAAGAAGATCTTCGGCTCGCTCGCGGGCAAGCGCGCGATGGTGCTTGGGGCGGGCGAGATGGCCGAGTTGGCGCTCGCCTCGCTCCAGGCTGAGGGTGTGCGCGCGGCGATCGTCGCCAATCGCACCTTCGAGCGCGCGCAGGCACTCGCCGCGCTCTACGGCGCGACCGCGGTGCATTACGATGCGGCGTGGAACGCGCTGCCCGAGGCGGATGTGCTGCTCTGCTCGACGGCGTCGCCCCACGTCGTCGTGACCGCCGATCGGGTGCGCGAAGGGCTGGAGCGTCGCGGCGATCAGCCGCTCTGCATTCTCGACATCGCCGTCCCGCGCGACGTGGATCCCGCGGTGGGCGAGATCGACAACGTGTTCCTCTATGATCTCGACGACCTCCGCGCGGTGGTGCACGCGAGCGTCGAGCGGCGGCATCGCGAGATGCCGGCGGCCGAACGAGTGATCGGCGAGGAGGTCGAGAAGTACTGGCAGTGGGTGGCCGGCCTGGCGGCGGTCCCCGTGGTGACGCAGTTCCGCGAAGAGATGAACCGCGTGCGCGAGCGCGAGCTCGCCGCCGCGCTGCGCCGTTTCGGCGATCTGACGCCCGAGCAACGATCCGCTCTCGAACACTTCTCCCAATCCCTCATGAACAAGTTCCTCCACGAGCCCTCGGTCCGGCTGCGTGCGGCGGCCGCGAACGGTCGCGGACTCGCCGTCGTCGACGCCGCGCGCTACCTGTTCGCGCTCGACGAGCACACGGCGACGCCGTCCGCAGACGCGGCAGACGCCGCGCACCACGGGGAGGATCGCTGATGCCGACGGCCGTGATCACTGGAGGAGCCGGCTTCATCGGCTCGCATCTCGTCGAGCGCTTCCTGCGCGAGGGATGGACGGTGCACATCATCGACAACCTCGTCACCGGGAAGCGGGAGAACCTCGCGGCAGGCGCGACCTTCCACGAGCTCGACATCCGCGACGCGAAGGCCGCGGAGCTGATCGCGTCGGTCAAGCCCGACGTGCTGGCGCACCTCGCGGCGCAGATGGACGTGCGGCGGAGCGTCGAGGATCCGGTGTACGACGCGAGCGTCAACGTGCTCGGCACGCTCAACCTGCTCGAGGCCGTGCGCCGGCACTCGCCGAAGACGCGCGTCGCCTTCGCGTCGACGGGCGGCGCCCTGTACGGCGACAACACGACGCCGCCGAACTTCGAGGACTTCAAGAAGGATCCGGAATCGCCATACGCCGTCTCGAAGTTGACGGTCGAGTACTACATGGCGTACTACGGACGGGTCCACGGATTGGACACCGTGGCCACGCGCTTCGGCAACGTGTACGGGCCGCGTCAGGATCCGCACGGCGAGGCCGGCGTGGTCGCGATCTTCTGTGGGCGGATCCTGCAGGGACGCGCGCTGACGATCTACGGCGATGGCCTGCAGACGCGCGACTACGTCTATGTCGGCGACGTGGCGGAGGCGATCTGGTTTGCTTCGACGAAGTCGCTGCCCCCGATCGGTCTGCTCGATGCGCGCGGCTTCAACGTCGGCACGGGCCTCGGCACTTCGGTCAACGATCTCGCGAAGATCCTGCTCGAAGAGGCGGGGACGTCGGTGCCGGTGGAGTACGCTCCCAAGCGGCCGGGTGAGGCGCAGGACTCCTTCCTCGACGTGAGCAAGATCGAGCAGTCACTCGGCTGGCGTCCGCGCGTGACGCTGCGTGAGGGGCTCGCGAACAGCTTCCGCTGGGCGGCGGAGCGTAACGCGGAGCGCGCCGCGGCGGGGGCGGTCGCATGATCGCCTTCCTTCAGGCGGCGGGCGCTGTCCCTACGTCACCGAAGGAACTGATCCTCAACGCGAGCATCGAGACGCAGGTCGTCCTGGGGATCCTCGCGGTGCTGTCGCTCGTGAGCTGGGCGATCATGCTCGGCGTCGGACGCGCGCTGACGAAATCGCTGAAGAGCGCCACCGCATTCGCGCGCGAGATAGAGCGCGCGCCGCGGATCGAGTCGGCATCGGTTGCAGCGAAGCACACCGGGCCGAATGCGTCGCAGCGGCTGCTCGTCCGCGCGCTGCAGTTCCTCGGCGAGGCACCGTCCACTCCGGGCTATCGAGACAGCGCAGCCGTCCTCTCGGTGACGCACGCGGCATCGCGCGTGGAGACGCTGCGTCTCGTGCTCGATGCGGAAGCCCTCGCGGAGCGCGATCGTCTGAGCCGCTTCCTCCCCTGGCTCGCGACGATCGGCTCGGCGAGTCCGCTCATCGGGCTGCTCGGCACCGTCCTCGGTGTGATCAACGCGTTCGTCGGCATCGCGACACGCGGCTCGGGCAACCTCGCCGCCGTCGCGCCGGGCGTCGCGGAAGCGCTCGTCGCGACCGCCGCAGCGCTCAGCGTGGCCATCCCGGCGACGTTCGGTTACAACATCCTCGCCAATCGGCTCAACCGTCTCGACAACCTGCTCGAGGGGTTCGGGACGACGCTGATCGCGATGCTCGGCCGCGAGGGGCGGCTCTAGCATGGCGCGAGGTCGTCGCCGAGAGCTGCCGCTGAACGCGGAGATCAACGTCGTCAGCCTGATCGACGTGATGCTCCTGCTGCTCGTGATCTTCATGATCACCGCGCCGATGATGCAGGGTGGCGTGGACGTCGCGCTGCCGAAGGCCGAAGCGAAGCCACTCGATCCGAAGAGCGGGCTCGTCGTCTCCGTGGATCGTGCCGGCTGGGTCTACGTGGACGAGACGCGGATGTCGCTGGCGGAGTTCCGTTCGGCGTTCCGCGCACTCGCGGGCAAGCGGGCGGCGGACGGCGTGTATCTGCGCGGTGATGCGGGCGTTCCCTATGGCGTGGTCACGCAGGTGCTGGCGACGATGCGCGCCGCAGGCGTGGGCGACATCGGCCTCGTGACCGATCCGGAAACGCCGAGGTGACCGCACTGACGGCGCGCGACGGACCGTCGCTGCGCACATCGCTCGTGTGGTCCGCGGCACTGCATCTCGCCATCGTTGGCGCGATCGTCTACTCGCGTACGCCGGCGCATACGCCGGCGCCGCCGACGTATCGCGTGAACCTCGTTGCCGCGCCGCCCGGTCCACGGCAGATCGGCGTCGTGCAACCGACACCGCCGGAGCCTGTCGCGGCGCCGACTCCACCGACACCTGCGCCAGCGCCCACCGCGCGTGAAACGCCAGAACCCGAGCGCATGAAGGCGCCCGCGAAGGCCAAGCCCGTCCGCGTGCCGAAAGTGGCGACGCCGAATGCCGGCGCGACGGCGGCCAAGCCGGCGAAGGCCGCCAAGGCGGAGCAGCCCAAGGGGGCGGAAGCGCCGCGGGCCGGTGGTGGACCCACCGGCGGACGCGGCGCCGACGTCGCGAATGTGCGGACGGAAGGGATCGAGTTCCCGTATCCTGTGTATCTGCAGAACGTCGTACGCCAGATCGCGCTGCAGTTCAGGCCCGACAAAGGAGGAGCGTTGCGCGCGGAGGTCGCCTTCCTCATCCGCCGCGACGGCAGCATCAGCGGTCTCAAGCTCGTGACGCGATCGGGCAGCTTCTCGTTCGATCAGGATGCGATGGGCGCAGTAGAGGCGGCGGCGCGATCGAATGCGTTCGGTCCGCTGCCGCAGGGGTTCACCGACGACGTTCTCCCCGTCATCTTCAGCTTCGACCCACAGCTGATTCGCTGATGCGTTTTCCCTCCCTGCGGCACTTCCTCCCCGTCGCCCTTCTCGTGCTGTTCGTCGCCGCACCGCTCGCGGCGCAGGACAGCACGTCGCGCGGCGTACGGATTGGCCTCACCTACGACCCGGGCTCCAAGCCGGGCGTTGCTGTGCTCCCCGTCACGGGCGCGACCGGCGACTCGGTGCGTGCCATCGTGCAGCGCGACTTCGACTACGGCGATCGCGTGAACCCGATCGTGCTCGACGCGACCGCGGCGAGCGAAGCGAGTCGCGCGACGGGACCCAACTGGCCGCTCCTTGCGCGACTCGGAGCGGCGGCCGCCGTTCAGATCACGCCGACCGCGAACGGATTCCACCTCGCCGTCTACAATGTCGCGAAGAAGCAGACGGCACTCATCCGGGACTACGCGACGTCGGCCGCGCCGCAGAGCCGAGCGTGGCGCGCCGCGCTGCACGGCATCTCGGACGATCTGGAGGAAGCGTTCACCGGCGTGCGCGGCATCGCGGGCACGCGGATCGTGTTCGAGCGCGGAAAGCGGATCTGGATGGTGGACAGCGACGGCGATGGCGCGACGCCCGTCTCGGACGTCGGCACGCCGATGTCGCCCTCATGGAATCCGTCCGGGCGCACGATCGCCTACTCGACGCTGGTGCCCGCGGGTATTTCTGTAGTCGACCTCTCGACCGGTCGCTCGCGCACGCTCGTGAGCGGGGCGGGTGTGTACATCTCGCCGATCGTCAGTCCCGACGGAGCGAACGTCATCTACGCGCACGGCGTGGACGCGGGGGTGGACCTGTACACCATTCCACTTTCGGGCGGCTCTCCTCGCCGGCTCTCGGTGGGACGCGGCAGCGACAACGTCTCGCCGAGCTTCAGTCCCGACGGCCGTCGCATCGTGTTCATGTCGGGGCGCGCCGGCCATCCGGAGATCTATACGATGGACGCCGACGGCACGAACGTGGATCTCCTGACGCCACTCGACATCGGGGAGAGGGCATATCGCGCGAGCCCCGACTGGTCCCCCGACGGCCGACTGGTGGCGTTCCAATCGCAGATGGGGGGTACCTTCCAGGTGCTCACGATCAATCTGCGCGATCGAAGCCTCCGGCAGCTCACCAGTGACGGGCGGAACGAGGATCCGTCGTGGGCGCCGGATGGCCGTCATCTGACCTTCGTCTCGGACCGCACCGGCGTGAAGCAGCTCTGGGTGCTGGACATCGAGACCGGTCGCTCCCGCCAGCTCACCCGCGGCGCACCCGGTCGAGTTCCCGCCTGGTCGCCGCGCCTCTCCGCCGAATGATCCCCCCGAGTCACCGCCGGACCTCCCTCCCAATCCCTCCGGAGACCCGCATGATCCGTCGTACCGCCGTTCTCTCTCTCGCGCTCCTTTCCGTGGCCGCCCTCGACGGCTGCCGTCGCAAAGTGGTTCCCGCGCCGACGCCGGTGGCGACCAACAGCACGTCCAACGCCGACTCGCTCGCCGCGCTGCGCGCCCGCCAGCGCGCCGACTCCATTGCCGCCGCCGAGCGCGCAGCGCGTGAAGCCGCCGCCGCCTCCGACCGGCGTTCGGCCGGCGAGGCCGCTGCCGTGCTGTCGCAGAAGGTCTACTTCGACTACGACCAGGACAATCTGCGCGACGACGCACGCGCCACGCTCGACGCGAAGGTCCCCATCCTGATCGCGAACCCGAGCGTGACGCTCGCGATCACCGGGCACACGGACGAGCGAGGTACGGCGGAGTACAACCTCGCGCTCGGCCAGCGTCGCGCCGCCCAGGTGAAGCGCTATCTCACGACCAAGGGCATCGAGGATGCGCGACTCTCGACGCAGAGCCTGGGCGACTCGCAGCCCGCGGTGCAGGGTACCGACGAGTCGGCGTATCAGCAGAACCGCCGCGCCGAGTTCCAGGTCTCCGGCGCGAGCGCCCTCGTAGCCCCGAGGTCATGATGCGTATCCGCTCCCTCGCACCGTTCGCTGCGCTGGTCGTCGCCGGGTGTATGGCGTCGAAGAGCGACATCCAGCTGCTCCAGACCGATCTGCAGACGATGCGCACCGAATCGGCACGCAGCGACAGCGCGCGCCGTGTGCAGATCGAGCAGGTGCTCTCGCAGGTCATCCGCGCCAACGACTCGATCCGCGTCGTGAGCGCGCGGCTCGCCAAGCTCCAGTCGGACGTGCAGAACGACCACTACGAGATGAACAGGAACATCCTCACCCTGCAGGAGCTCTCGGGGCAGAGCCAGCGGCGCCTCCAGGAGCTGCGGGGTGCCATGGAGGAGCGGAGCCAGCCGGCGCCCGCGCCCGCGCCCGCCCCTGCCGGCCCGACGGCGGCGCCCGCCGAGAGTGCGCCCGCCGGCGGCTCCCCCGGACCTGGCCAGCTTTTCCAGAGCTCGCTGGACCAGCTCCGGCGCGGCAGTGTCGGTGTTGCGCGGAGCGGGTTCGAGGAGTTGCTTCGAACCTACCCGACGTACGAGGACGCGCCGGAAGCGATGGTCTACATCGCCGAGACGTATGCGGCGGAGCGGAACCAGGCAGCGGCTGACTCGGTATACGGCCTGGTGGTCCAGCGCTATCCGCGGTCGCCGAAGGCGGCGACGGCGCTTTACAAGCGCGCGCTGGTGCTCAAGTCGGCCGGCCAGAGCGCCGCAGCACGTGCTTCGCTCGAGCGGATCGTACGGGAATATCCACGCTCGGATGAAGCAGCGCTCGCGCGTGAGCAGCTGCGTACACTCGGCAAGTAGCAGGCGAGGAGCTGACAATGGGTAGCACGGCCGAGATGCCTTTCCTCGATCACCTCGAGGAGCTGCGCTGGCGGATCATCTGGTCGCTGGCGGCGATCGTCATTGGCGTGCTGCTCGGCTTCTTCATCGTACTCAAGTTCAACCTCCTGCTCTGGATGCAGGGGCCGATCCAGCCGTACCTGCATGGGCACCGGCTCATGAACACGCATCCGGGCGGCGGATTCTCGATCATGATGCAGACGGCGATCATCATCGGCGTCGTGATCGCGCTCCCGGTGGTGATCTACCAGGCGTGGCTGTTCCTCGCGCCGGCGCTGCACCGGCACGAGAAGAAGGTCGTCCTGCCGGTGATCATCGGCGCGGTCCTCCTCTTCGTCTGCGGCGCGCTCCTGGCCTGGTACTTCGTGCTGCCGATGACGCTGCGCTTCCTCACCTCGCTGGGTGACGAGGCGTTCGACCAGATGATCTCGGCCAACGAGTACTTCGGCTTCGTCACGAGCATGGTGCTCGCGATGGGTGCCGTGTTCGAGCTGCCGATCGCCATCCTGCTGCTGTCGGCGCTGGGGCTCGTGACGCCGCAATTCCTGTCGAAGTTCCGGCGGCATGCGGTCATCGCATCGTATGTCGCCGCGGCGATCATCACGCCGGGCGATCTGTTCGTAACGTCGGTGGCGCTGATGGTGCCGCTGTACCTGCTGTACGAGCTGAGCATCGGACTGTCGTGGATCGTCTTCCGGAAGCGCCAGCGGCGTCAGGCGGCCGAGATCGAGGAAGAGGTACCGGCGTGACGTTCCGCCGCGCCTTCGGCGCGCTGGTCGTCGCCATGGCACTCCTCGGCGGCAGTCGGCGTGTCGAGGCGCAGCGCGTTCCCGGCCCCAACCGGCCGACGATGCCCGGTCGGCCGAACGGGCAGCGGCCGGTGACGGGTCCGCGAGACACGCTGCGAACGGCGGCGGACTCCGCCAAGGCAGACACGACAGGGGTGCCCAACTTTCTTCCCCCTGACAGCGTCATGCAGCGACTGATGACGCTGGGCGGCTACAACCTCACGCGCTACCAGGCGAACGTCATCACCTTCGAGGCGCCGACGCGCGGCGTGGAGCTGACGGGGCGCGCGCTGGTCGAGCGCGATTCACAGATCGTGAAGTCGGACACGATCATCTACAGTGGCCAGACGTCGGGCGTCCAGGCGATCGGACAGCGCAACGTATTCGTCGTGCCGGGGCAGGCGGCGCCGATCGTCACGCAGGGAACGGCCCACTACGATCTGACGGAGCGGCGCTTCGCCGGCACGAACCTGCACACCTCGTTCGAGGAGCAGGGGCAGACGATGTTCATCAGCGGGCGGAAATATGCCGCCGTCGCCGTCGGCGATTCGCTGCGCAACGCGAACGACGTCAACTACTACGTCCGCGACGGCATCGTCACCACGTGCGACGACTCGATCCCCGACTACTTCTTCAGGGCGAAGGAGATCAAGCGCACGGGCAGGTTCGTCGTCGCGCGGCCGGCGATCCTCTACATCGGCGACGTGCCGATCCTGTGGCTGCCTTTCGTGTTCCAGGACGTGCGCGGTGGGCGGCACAGCGGTCTGCTGGCACCCAGCCTCGGCGTGAGCGACATCATCCGGAACAGTCCGTCCTATCGACGGAGCGTCGAGGGGCTGGGCTACTACTGGGCGATGTCCGACTACTTCGACGCGCAGGCATCCCTCGACTGGCGAAGCTCGGCGGGCGAGACGCAGCTCGGTGACCCCGGCTTCATGCGCTACAACGGGGAGATCCGCTACCGCTGGCTGGAACGGTACATCGCCGGAAATCTCGCGGTGAGCCAGACCAACATGGGAAGCGGCAGCAATCTGGTGGGGGGTAGCAGCAACACGGCAATCACGTGGGGGCATCAGCAGAACTTCACGCGAAACAGCTCCCTCACCGCGAACCTGAACTACGTCACCAGCACGACGGTTCAACGGAACACGACGTCGAACCCGTACACCGCGCTGGCGACGATCAGCTCCTCGATCAACTACCAGCAGAAGATCGGGACGGCCCAGATCAGCCTCGGTGGCACCAACCGCCAGTATCCGGGGCGCCCCCAGGTGGACCGCAACTTTCCGACGTTCAGCTTCACCACCAGCCCGATCAACATCGGCAACTGGCTCACCTGGACGCCGAACCTGACCTACTCGGCCACCCAGGCGCTCAACATCGACCAGCCGACCAACCTCGGTCTGCTCCTGCGCGATACGAGCATCGCCGGCCGCGACACGATCGTCGGCGACACGTTGCGGCGTAATTCGTGGACGAGCAACCTCGCCTTCGATACGCCCCTCACGATCTTCGGCTACAACATCGGGAACCGATTTGGAATCACTTCGGCGCGGAACGATTTCCCAGAGCGGGCGATCGTCACGGATGTCGTGACCGGCGCCCAGGAGGAGCGCATCTACGCGGCAACGTACAAGACGGAAGTGGACTGGACTCCCTCCTTCGCCCTGCCGCCCATCGGTCGGAACCTCTTCAACCTGACGCCGTCGGTCGCGTTGTCGAACGTCGCTGGCAGCGCGTTCTGGATCCGCAACGAGCGTACAGGCGGGCAGTGGGTGCACCAGCGGAAGCGTCTGACCTTCGGGCTCTCGGCGGCGCCGACGCTGTTCGGTCTGTTCGATCGCGGCGGCAAGGGTTTCGGTCCCTTCGCACGCATCCGGCACTCCATCTCGCCCACCTTCGGCTACGCCTATGCGCCAGCGGCCACGGTGAGCGACGAGTTCCTCCAGGCGATTGGCGGTACGAGACGGAGCAGTACGAGCGCATCGACGGGCTATCTGCCGTCGCTCGCGCAGAACTCACTCAACATCGGGCTCTCGACGAACGTCGAGGCGAAGCTCCGCAGCCGGAACGATTCGGCACCCGATGCGGGCGAGAAGATCAAGCTCGTCTCGGTGAACTTCACCGGGGTGACGTACGACTTCGAGCGCGCGCGCGCGACGCACTCGAGGATCCGCGGGCTCACGACGCAGAACATCGGCTACAACCTGAGCTCCGATCTTCTGCCGGGCGTGCAGATCGGCTCCGACTATTCGTTGTTCCAGGGCTCGCCGGAGAGCGACACGGCGGTCTTCAAGCCCTTCCGCGAGCGCACCACGGTGTCGTTGTCGATCAGCAACACGAACAATCCGTTCGTCGTCCTGTCGCGCATCTTCGGGAGGGCGGTGCCCACCGCGTCGCCAGGAAGTGACCGTGTCGAGCAGCCGCCCGACGAGCGCTATGCGCGCGAGATCGCGTCGCAGCCGGTCGCGGGTCGCGCCTCACGAAACGCCGCGCTCGTCGCGACGCCGCGCAGTGGGTGGGAAGCGTCCTTCAACTTCACCTCGGCGCGGCAACGGCCGCCTGGCGGCATCCCGTCCAACCTGGTGGAGTTCGATCCGGCGCAACGCTGCCAGCAGTTCAACACGCCCGCGCTGAAGCTCGCCTTCGACGACTGCGTCGCGCGCGCGGCGACCAACCCTCCCGCCGAAGTGCCGATCACTTCGGGGCTCGCAGGCTCGCCGTTCTTCCTGGTGCCGCCGACCACCTCGCTCGGCAGCAGCCTGAGCTTCCGCGTCACCGAGAACTGGGCCGCATCCTGGCAGACCAACTACGACTTCGTGCATCACAGCTTCGCCAGCCAGATCGTCTCGCTGCAGCGTGACCTGCACGACTGGCGCGCCATCTTCGCCTTCACACAGTCGCCGAACGGCAGCTTTGCCTTCAACTTCATGATCGCGTTGAAGGCCGAGCCGGACCTGAAGTTCGACTACCACAAGGCGACGTACCGCAACGAGGGGCTCGGCGGCTTCTAGGTCACGCTCGCGCCCTTGAATTGTCATGAGGGGCCGCTGACATTGCGCGCATGCCGACCGCTGTGGTTC
>DASVNI010000128.1:0-2642 GCA_036383935.1 Gemmatimonadaceae bacterium
TCGAACTGCGCACCGCTCTGCTTGACGGCAACCATCGGCGCTCGCTCGGCGAACGCCACGATGGTTTCCGGCTCGATCCGCTTCCCCGCCAGCTCGGGGAAGTTGTACAGCATCACGGGCAGCGCTACCGCGTCAGCGACGTGGAGGAAGTAGGCGAGCATGTCCGCCTGCGACACCGGGTAGAACATCGGCGGCATCAGCGCCACCGCGGGCAGTCCGAGCTCCTTCGCATGCAGCCCGAGCTCGATCGCGGCACGCGGCCGGATGTCGCTGATGTTGGCGAACACCTTCAGCGGCGCCGCCAGCTCGGCGATCGTCGTGAGCACCGCCCGGCGCTCGTTCACGGTGAAGAAGGGAAACTCCCCCGTGCTGCCGAGTGCGAGCAGGCCGTTGATCCCGGCGCGCCGCTCGAAGTCGATGTGCGCGGCGAGGGCCGCGCGGTCGACGCGGCCCTTGGCGTCGGTGGGGATCCATTGTGCGGAGTAGATCCCGCTCGGTGCGACTGAAGTCGTCATCCGTCTAATCTCGACGCGACTGCGACGTTACGGCAGCTCAGCCGACGTCGAGACGCGCGTGTAGTGGTCGGTTCTCGTCCCGCTGTCGGTGGCCATCGTGAATTGTCGCGCCCTGACCACATGGCCACCGTCCCGAAGGCGAGGTCGCCCTCGCGATGCCGCCACGCGCGGCCATCCGCGTTGGCGACGATCGTGTCGAGCAATCCTGCCGGCGCGGGTGTGCCCGTCGTCGACGTGAGCACCCAGGTGCCGGCCAGCTCGCTCGCGGTTGGACGGAAGAGACGCAACGCGACGGGATAGGTGTTGCTGGGGTTTGCGCCGTCGAACGCGAACGTCGCGTCAATCTGGCCCCGGGCCAACGAGCCACGCAGGAAGTATTGCGGAGCGCCGAGAAAGAACCCGGTCTGGTCGAGGCTATGCAGCGACAGGTCCAGCTTCCCTCCCGAGAGCGTGCCGTCGCCGGCGAATCGTTCGGCGAGGGGCCTGCCGGCAGGACGCAGGACGCCCCATCCCTGCACCTCCGCCCCACTCTGCTTGAAGTAGAAGGTGAACGAGTCGTTCGGCGTGGCATACGCGATCCGTCCAGCCCATACTCCCGTGACGGTGGGCGTCGTCTCCGTCGAGCCGCAGCCGATCGCGAAGACAGCGAGCGCAAACAGGCCGGTGACGCCGAGGGAATGACGCGCGGACAACGAGGCGCTCCGGCGTCGATCAGTCTCGTACATGGCGGGTGGGATGGACTCGGGAGGGATCGTGTGCTCCGATAAGTAGAGTACCAACAACCCTGCTGCGCCAGCACGACGCGTGCTCGGGGCGCGTCGCGAGATGAGCCATCGGCGCCGCCGGTTCAAACCAACACCGCACCGCCGGCATCCAACCGCGCGACACCAACTCGAGAGCTCCATGTCGATCATACTGCGCCGCGCCCTCCTCGCTGCCCTCGTCCTGCTCTCCTGCTTGCCGGCGAAAGCGTCGGCGACGTGGTCGATCATCGTGCTCGATCGGGCCACCGGTACGATCGGCGTCGCCGGCGCATCCTGCACCTCCGACGTCTACGGCATACTCGGCATGGTGCCGGGCACCGGCGTGGTCGTCGCACAGGCCATCGAGAACGACCAGGCGATGCGCGAAGCGATGCGGCTCCTGCGCGCCGGCGTCACCCCCGACTCCGTGCTGCGCGTCATCACCTCCGCCGCGATCGACTCGGCCACTCAGGACCGGCAGTACGGCATCGCCACCTTCACCAGCGGCCAGGTGCAGTTCACCGGATCAACGCTGCACGACTATCGCGGCGAGCGCAGCGCCGACGGAATCCTCATCCAGGGGAGCATCCTCGCCGGCCCCGCAGTGCTCGATCGCGCCATGGACGCGATCCAGCGCGCACGCTCCGCCGGCCGTCCGCTCGAGGAAGTGGTGATGGCGGGGCTCAAGGCGGGTGCCGACGCGGGCGGCGACTCGCGCTGCGGCGCGCAGCGGGCGACCGCCGCGTTCATCACCGTCGCGAAGACGGGCGACGTCCCCAACTGGCCCTACCTCACGCTCCGCGTCGTCGGCGTCGAGAAGGGTGACAAGGTGAACGCGGTGGATCTCCTCGAGTCACGCCTCGCACTGTGGCGCGCGAACGGCGGCGCGAAGCTCCACATCACCAACGAGACCGTGAGGCCCTAGACACGCGCCCTCACGGCAGCTCCGCCGACGTCGAGATGCGTGTGTAGTGGTCGACGTGCGTTCCGTAGCCGTTGACCGTCGTGCGTTGCAGCTCACCGGATTGAATCAGCAGCGAGTCCGGTAGCCACAGATCGCGGCTCTCGGTCTCGATCACGAGCCAGTTGCCGTTCCGCGCCCAGACGGCCCGCGTCCGGATTGGCGGAGCGCCGGCGACATTCGAGTTCATGTCGCGCCACGCACGTCGGTCCGCGTTTGCGATGATCGTGTCGTACACCACGTTACCTGGCGCGGCCTGCGCGCCCGTACTCGACGTGAGCGCCCACGTACCAGCCAGCTCGCTCGCGGTTGACGGCGCGAGACGCAACGTGATCGGATACGAAATGGTGTCGTATCCGCGGCTGCTGGGGGCGAGGTAACTGAACGCCGCGTTCATCCGACCGCGACCCAGCGGGCCGCGCA